>SVUD01000070.1 GCA_015063445.1 Oscillospiraceae bacterium | reverse complement strand
CCATTGCCCGTGCCGTAACTGTGCTTGTTATAAGCTGTCCCTGCGCGCTCGGACTCGCAACCCCCGTTGCGATAATGGTGGGAAGCGGTGTCGGAGCAAGGCGCGGAATACTCTTTAAAAACGCCGCTTCGCTCGAAGCGTCGGGAAAGATAAAAGTCGTTGCTTTTGATAAGACGGGAACTATTACCGAGGGTAAGCCCGAGGTTACCGACATCGTCCCTTACGGAATAAGCGAAAATGAGCTTATAAGCATTGCGGCATCCTTAGAGGAAAAGAGCGAGCATCCTCTCGCCTTGGCTATAATGAATCACTATGAAAGAATCTCTTCCGAGGCGGTAAAAAGCTGCGATAATTTCGAAGCCTTTGTAGGCGGTGTAGGCGCTCTGCTTGACGGGGTGAAATACTTTATCGGAAACCGTAGATTTATAAGAGAAAAGACTTCGCTTGAGCCGCCCTGCGATTTTGAACGCTTGAAGAATGAAGGGAAAACAGCGCTTATCCTTTCAAATGAAAATCGGGTGCTTGGTGTTATCGCCATAGCGGATAAGATCAAGGAGGATAGCAAAGAAGCTATAAAGGAGCTTCATGCGCTTGGTATTAAAACGGTTATGATCACGGGTGATAACCGTGCCGCTGCAGAGAACGTGGCAGAGCGTGTCGGAATTGACGAAGTCATAGCGGAGGTCTTGCCTCAGGAAAAGGCAAAGACTATAAAGTCATTATCTATACACGGGTGCGTGGCAATGGTCGGTGACGGAATAAACGACTCCGTAGCTTTAACCGAGGCAGACGTTGGAATTGCGATAGGCAGAGGCGCGGACGTTGCCATAGATTCCGCAGACGTTGTTTTAACACGGGGTAGCCTTTCTGGTGTAGCAGCAGCGGTTAAGCTTGGCAGACGTGTGCTGCTTAACGTATATGAAAACTTATTCTGGGCGTTTTCCTACAACATCATAGGAATTCCTCTTGCGGCAGGCGCTTTCACAAAGCTTTTGGGCTGGTCCTTGACGCCTATGTTCGGTGCGGCGGCGATGAGCGTATCGAGCTTCCTTGTTGTTATGAATGCTCTCAGATTGAATTTGTATAATCCTGAAAATAAGCGCAAAAATGCAAATGCTTGTTCACAAAATTGCGCTATTAACGCTAATAAAGCAGAGAATAATTCCTTAAATAAAGAGAAAATCAAAACCGAATGCATACACGAAAATGTAGAAATTACAAACAAAGAAACGGAGAATAATATGAAAAACGTAACTATTAAAATTGAAGGTATGATGTGTCCTCATTGCTCGGGCAGAGTAAAGACGGCTCTTGAAGCCTCGGAGCTTGTAAATGCGGCAGACGTTTCTCACGAGAGAGGCGACGCTGTTGTGACTCTTTCAGATAAGGCGGACGAGGGTGCGGTAGCCGTTCTTAAGAAAATAATAAACGACGCAGGATATACCACGCCGTAAAATTTCTGAAAATCAATGCTAACAAAGTCACAAATAAAAAAACGCCTCGGCTTTTATAACAAGTCGGGGCGTTAAAAATATCTGTAATTATTCGGCTGCGAAAATATATTCGAATATGCTCTGTCCCGAGTCTATAACGTAAATTTCAGATTCGGGGTAGAGCTTCTTTATTTTCTTTTCTATGAGAAGCGTATCTGCTCTTTTCGCTTCCTTTCCCGAAAAAACGGTCAGAACAAATTTATTTTGCATCAGTCTTTTGCATATTTTAATTGCGCAGTCGTAAGCGCTTTTTCCTTTAGCAACAATGTCCTTACCAATAGCTCCGACCTTTTCTCCGCATTTTATTTTAAGACCCGAGCATTTTGCGTCTTTTGCAGCCGTGAAAACGCTTCCTGAAGAGGTGTTGTTAAGCGCTCTTGCGGCAGAGCGTAAAATTTCCTCGGAGCTTTCATTTTCTAAATTGATAACCGAAAGAGCCGCATATCCGAGAGCAATGTCCTTTGAGGGTATTACGTGAATTTTAAAGTCACTCTCCATTTTTGCCGCTTGCTCTGCGGAAAGGATAAAGTTTGAGTTGTTTGGAAGTATAAAAACCTCGCTTGCTCCGATTCGCTCAGCGCTTTTCAAAAAATCGTCAGCACTTGGATTTATGCCGCTATCCACAGGTATTATCTCGTCTGCGCCGAGTTCACGAAAAAGCTTTTTCATTCCCTCTCCGTTACAAGCCGCAACTATTCCGTATCTTTTACAGGCGGTGTTCTTATCCGCGATGCTTTCTTTATCACTGTAAAAACTGTTATTTGTAAACAATTCTTCACTAAAACCATCGTTTTTCTTAGATGTTGCCGCAATTTCAGTATGCTGCAATGACATGTTTTCTATTTTTGTATTAATAAATTCTCCAAAATTCAGCATGTGGGAAAGCACTTTATCGGGAGAAAACGTGTGAACGTGTATTTTTACCACGCTCCCGTGCTTAAGTGCAATTGCAGAATCACCCACTGAGCATAAAAAAGCACGCAAGTCATCGATATCAAAGCTATCCGTGTCGCATTTTGCGCGTGTAAGCTGAACTAAAAGTTCGGTGCAATAGGCGAAGTTCATATCCGTGTTTTCGTCAAATGCCGAGTCGCTTGTTTTAACAATATCTTTCGTATCATCTTTGCTGTTATCCGGTGGCGCTTTGTTCGTTTTTGAGAATGCTTCCGCGCTGTCTTTTTTCTCCTTACCTGCCACCGCGCAATCGCCTTCATTATGATATTTACTCGCTTGCTTTTCGCCCTTAAGCACTCGGTTAAATCCGTCCATAAGATAGAAAAGCCCGGCGCCTCCGCTGTCAACAACTCCCGCCTCCTTAAGAGCGGGAAGCGATTCCGGCGTTCTTTCTACAGAGGCGTGAAGCTCCTTTACAAAATCACCGAAAAAGCTTTTTATTGTTGTTTTTGGGTTTATTTTTGATACCGCGTATTCGACCGCCTCTCTCGCTACGGTAAGTATTGTTCCCTCGGTCGGTGTGGTAACGGTGGCATATGCCTCCTTAACTCCAAGCTCAAGCGCTGAGCCGAGAGTCTTAGGATCCGCGTTTTTCGAATTTTCAAATCCGTCTGCTACGCCCTTGAAAAACTGAGAAAGTATAACTCCCGAATTTCCTCTTGCTCCAAGCAGCATTCCGTGGGAAAGAACTCTCATAACCTCTGCGAGATTATCCGTGTCAAGCCCCTCAATAGCCCTGACTCCGCTGTTCACCGTCGAAAGCATATTATCACCGGTGTCTCCGTCGGGGACCGGGAAAACGTTCAGACGGTTTATTTCTTCTACGTTTGACGAAAGCTCATTAGCGCCGCCTGCTACCATTTCCTTAAACAACAGTCCGTCAAGCGTTGTAATGCCTCGCTTCTTTGTGGGAGCGTCTTTGTTGTCTTTCTTATTTTTCTTTTCCAATGTTATTGTTCTCCGTTTTAAAAAACTTTAGCCGATTTTATCGAGTATCGCCCACGAAAAACAGCGCCAGAGTGCCGGGCCCCGAATGAGCGCCTATCACCGCACCTATATCAAATACTTTTTTAGCTCGGCAGCCGTATTTTCTGTGCAAAAAATCGTCGAGCATTGCGGAATCGGCTCTGCAATCCGCATGAGAAATGAATATCTCTGACGAGTGCTTCCCGCTTGTGAAAACACCGTAGCTGTTAGCGAGAGCTTCGATAGCGCCCCGTCTGCCTCTTACCCTTTCCGAGTTTTTTAAAAAACCTCCGCTATCCATATAGAGCAGCGGCTTTATCCCGAGCATATTACCAAAAAAAGCGGTTGCGGCAGATATTCTACCGCCTCGCTTAAGATAAACGAGGTCATCAACTGTAAATCTGTGGCATATACGAGGAGCGGTAGCTTCCGCAAAAGAATAAGCCTCGGAAATATTAGCGCCGGCGTTTTGTTTTTCCGAGGTAAGATAAACGAGAAGTCCGAGTCCTGCCGATGCGCATTTCGTATCAAGAGTAAGAATTTCTCGCTCCGGCATTTCCTTCTTTAAGGCTATGGCAGCCGAGCGCGCCGCAGAATAAGTCGAGCTTATTGCGGATGATAATCCAAGGTAGAGTATATCCTGTCCTTTATTTGCTACCGAACGAAATTTATCCAAAAACGCCTTATAATTCACGGCGGCGGTTTTAGCTATTTTTCCCTCACGTATCTTTTTATAAAACACCTCGGGAGTGATATCGTAATCCGAAAGCTCATTCTCGCCATCAAATTTGAAGCTTAAGGGAAGAGATATGACGCCCCATCTCTTAAGAATATCCGTCGATAGATCCGAGCCCGAATCCGTAACAATAACGTATTTTTTCATATTTCTCCTTTGCATTTTATCCGATTGCCTACCTCTCAAAAAACCGATAAAATCAAAAGCCAAAGAAAAGGCAGAGAAGAGTGAAATAGGCAAAACATATAGACCATGTAAAATAAAAATAAGCAAGCGAATTTCCAAAAAGAAAATCACTTGCTTAAATTATTACCGTTTTATGCTTTTTTAATCAAACCGCACCTCAGATTTATAGACCACAGCGTAATTAATTCTCGTCTGCGCCGCTAACGCCCAAAAGACTCATCCTTGTCATATTGGAGCAAATAGTTTCCAAGGTGTCGTAAAATGTTTTTCGGTCGGCATCGGAAATCCCCTCGCTCGCAATTTCTACGGCGCGTCTTGCTTTGTCAGAAATCCGTTCCGCAACGAGAAAGCCTTTTTCGGTCAGAATTACTGGAGCACGATATTTCATTTGCTCTGTATCAAGCTTTTTGGCGAGTCCTTTTTCTATAAGAGCGGCAACCGCTCGGGAAACGTCAGCTTTATCTCTTGCGCATATTTTTGACAAATTCGACATAGAAATACCGCTCTTGCTTTTTGCGAGCGCAAGGATATATATAGCGTAAGGTCCTTTAACGCCAAGCTCCATAAGCTCCTCCGCCTCTAATTTGTGCAAAAGCTTTGATAACTCTGAGATCAAATAAGAAAATTTTTCAAATCTTTCTACCATTTTTACCACCGTGTGTTTTAGTTGTACAATAACATGTTGATTATATCATCATTTTTTCAGTGTGTCAATAGGCTAAAAAGAAATAAATAAAAAATTTACGATGTTTCTATAAATTTGAAAGTCCGAAAGGAGAAAATATTATACAAATGCAAATAAAACTTTCCTTTTTCTTGATTTTGGCAGTATTGACATAAATATTACATTGAAAACAATGTGAATTTAATGTATAATTTCTATATACGAAAAAACGTTTATCTTTTGTATTTAAGCAGCAAAAAAGCAGGCCTTGATGAACGTTTTCTGTATAATAAAAAGGAAAGGAGATAATATGACTTTAAGTAGAAAAATAGGATTATCAATACTTATAGCAATCCTGATGATGCTATCTGTGTTAACTGTTTTTACGCAGGCAAAGGAAATAGACAGAAACGATTTAAAGTACTTCATATCGATAGAGGACAAAAACGTTCAGAGCTATCATAGCGTCGACCTTTATCTCGGAAATAAGTACATAAACGAAAAAGCGTACCTGATAAAAGACACCACTTACGTGCCACTGCGTACCGTGTCAACTCTTGCGGGCGCAGGCGTTGCTTTTGACGATAAATCCAGAACCGCATATATAACTATGCAAGGCTTTTCGATGACTGTCTCTGAGGGCGGATACATAATTATGGCAAACGAAAGACCCATAATGTCTTACGCTCCCGCGGTTATACTTTCGGATAACAGAATGTACGTACCCGTGCGCAGTATTGCAAAGGCTCTTTCACTTGGTGTGGAGTGGAATCCAAACAGACGCGTGAATCTTTCGGGAACGCCAAAGCCTCTAATTCACGCCGACCGCTATTATAACAAAGACGATGTGTATTGGTTGTCTCGTATAATCAGCGCGGAAAGTCGCGGAGAGCCGCTTCTCGGGCAGGTTGCGGTTGGTAACGTTGTGCTTAACCGTATGAGACACAAGGACTATCCTAACACGATATACAGCGTGATTTTCGACAGAAAATACGGAATTCAGTTCAGTCCGGTTGCAAACGGCAGTATTTATTCAGCGCCCTCTTACAACTCGGTTCTTGCCGCAAAGGTATGTCTTGAGGGAGTGAGCGTGTCGGAAAAAATTCTGTTCTTTATGGAGCCAAATAAATCGACGTCATCTTGGATATACAAAAACAGGCCATACGCCTTCAGCATAGGGAATCATTATTTCTTCTATTGAATTTTAAAAAGCTCCGTCGGGTAGCTTGATAAATTATAAATTATAAAATGCGAAAATAGTACTTGAAAAATATTTTAACTTGCTGTATAATATACTTTGGTGAGAAAAAATCTCATTTTTAAAAACTCTTAAGGAGAGAAGTATATGAAATACAGACTTAACGTAGCGGGACTTGAGCGAGATCTTCCGCTTTGCCCTATAGGTAAAAATCTTTATATAGGAGCGTTCATTCTTTTCGGTGACGTTGAGCTTACCGAAAAATGCGCGGCGGCGCTTTACGAAAAAGCTCCGGAGCATGACGTAATGATAACGGCAGAGTCGAAGGGGATTCCGCTTGTTCACGCAATGTGCGCAAAATCCGGAAAGAATAGGTATGTTCTCGCGCGTAAATCCGTTAAGCTTTACATGAAGGACGTTGTTGCTTGTGAAACGCAATCCATAACTACTGCCGCAAAGCAAACGCTTTACATAGACGGTGACGATGCTGAATATATGAAGGGAAAGCGTGTACTCATTGTAGACGACGTAATAAGCACCGGAGGCTCACTTGAGTCGCTTGAAAATCTCGTTCGTCTTGCAGGTGGAGAAATAGTTGGAAAAATGACTATTCTTGCCGAGGGTGAGGCTGCGGAAAGAACCGATATAATTTATCTTGAAAAGCTTCCTCTCTTTGACGGAAACGGAAATCCGTTGTAATAAAACAAATGCAATAAGACATAATAGCTTGTAAAAAGCACTTATGATGACGAATAAAATCGTTTTTCATAAGTGCTTTTTTATATCTTGAGCCTTTTTACCGTTATCCCATATATTTGCGTAGTTTATCTATAGCGGCCTTCTCGATTCTTGAAACTTGCGCTTGAGAGATGCCTATCTCGTCGGCTATTTCCATCTGCGTCTTGCCATTATAATACCTGCGTGATATTATATTTTTCTCTCTTTCGCTAAGCTTTTTTAAAGCCTCCTTAAGAGCAATATTCTCTATGAGGATATCATCGGATTGAGTGTCATCTGCGAGCTTGTCGATAACGAACATGGTATCCTCGCCCTCACCGTAAACAGAGTCGTAAAGCGACAC
>SVUD01000069.1 GCA_015063445.1 Oscillospiraceae bacterium | reverse complement strand
CGTGAGGCTTCCTTCAACCCCACCGCAAAGTTTGAAAACGCAGTTATCGAGCGTAAGGATCTTCAGTATTCTTATGATGACGGTGATCTTTATCACTTCATGGATACCGAGACTTGGGAAGAGACTCTCATTTCCCGTGACATGGTAAATGATAACTTCAAGTTCGTAAAAGAGGAAATGATGTGCAAGATTTCTTCCTTCAAGGGTAAGGTTTTCGCAGTTGATCCTCCCACATTTGTAGAGCTTGCAGTTACCGAGACCGAACCCGGTGTTAAGGGCGATACCGCTACTAACGTAACTAAGGCTGCAACACTTGAAACAGGTGCTGTTGTTAAGGTTCCGATTTTCATCAATGAGGGCGACGTTCTTAAGATTGATACCAGAACCGGCGATTACGTTGAAAGAGTATAATTGTATATAACAAACGGGGCTGTCATATTTTTCGGGCAGCCTCGCTTTCTATAAATTTGATAAGGAGAATTTAAAATGGATATCAAAGCAAATGCATCTTACATCAAAGGCCTTGCGGAAGGATACGAAATTTCCGAGGACAGCAAAGAGGGAAAGGTTATCGCAAAAATGCTTGAGCTTCTCGAGGCTATGGCAGAAAGAATTGAGGACCTTGAGGCTGAGTGTGCAGAGCTTCGCGAGTATACCGAAGAGATCGACGAGGATCTTGGACTTCTTGAGGACGATTTCTATCTCGAAGAGGATGAAAACGGAGAGTTCGACGAGAAGTTTGAAGAGGATTTCGACAACGATTTTGAAAACGACGATGACTCGGGATATGACGAGTTCGTTTGCCCCTCTTGCGGTGAAGTGATTTGCGTGGATCAGAATCTTGAGATCGCAGACGTGGTATGTCCCGCTTGCGGAGAGAAGCTTGGTGATATTGAGCTTTGCGACGGAAATTGCTCTTCTTGCGAGGGCTGCGAGGAATAATTCCAAAAAAGCGCAAATTATACAAAGTTTTTTATAAAAAACTATTGACTTTGGACAAACTTTGTGATAAAATATCTTGACGCTTATGTGTAGGCTCAGAAGTTTGGCTTTTTGCCAGCGCCTAACGTAGCGATTTCTTACTGAAAGTGAGGTGCTTTTTCATGTTCGCTATTTTCGTAACAGGTGGAAAGCAGTACAAGGTTGCTGAGGGTGACGTTATCTTCGTAGAGAAGCTTGGCGTTGCTGAGGGCGAGAAGGTTACTTTCGACAAGGTTCTTGCTGTAAGCGGCGAGACTCTTTCTGTTGGTACTCCTTACGTTGCAGGCGCAACTGTTGTTGCAAATGTCGTTAAGAACGGCAAGTCCAAGAAGATCGACGTTATCAAGTATAAGCCTAAGAAGAACGAGAAGAAGAAGATCGGTCATCGTCAGGATTATACCAAGATTCAGATCGAAAAGATCGAAGGCTAATTAAATGACAACGATCACATTTTATAAGTCAAACGGTATTTACTACGGCTTTGAGGAGCAGGGACACACAGGATATGGCGAGTCAGGAGACGACGTGCTTTGTGCAGCGCTCTCTGCGATGACTATGCTTATCATCAATGCTATTGAGGTTTCCTATGCTTCAAACGTTGACTATCACATCGATGAAGCAACTACAGATATCCGTGTTATCGTGAAATCGGCTCTCCCTAAGTATGAGAGTGACGAAAAGAAACAGTTTGCTGTTTCGGGACTTATTCAGGCTTATTTCCTTCAGCTTATGGATCTCTTAGAGGATAATTACGATTATCTTGACGTAAGAGAGATAGAAAGGGAAATCTAAGTCGGTACTGCGGCGTAATGCCAATACTAATTATGGAGGTAACAAAAATGTTAAAGCTCAGTTTGCAATTCTTCGCTCATAAAAAGGGCGTAGGTTCTACTAAGAACGGCCGTGACTCCGAGTCCAAGCGTCTTGGTGTTAAGAAGGCTGACGGCCAGGCAGTTATTGCCGGCAATATTCTTGTTAGACAGCGCGGAACTAAGATTCATCCCGGTACTAATGTTGGTATCGGTTCCGATGATACTCTCTTTGCGCTCGTTGACGGTAAGGTTAAGTTTGAACACATTACCGGTGGCAAGAAGCAGGTTAGCGTTTACGCTGACTAATTTTTAAGGGGCTGTTGCTTTTTGCGACGCCCCTAAATTTATAATTATTCAGAACTATGTCATAGGAGGATATAAAAATGTCGATTTTAGTTACCGGCGGAACCGGTTACATCGGTTCTCACACCGTTGTAGAGCTTTTATCCGCAGGAGAGGACGTGGTTATCGTTGATAACCTTTATAACAGTAAAATTTGCGTTCTTGACAGAATAGAAGCAATTACGGGCAAGCGTCCCGCGTTTGTTAAATGCGATCTTCTTGATAAGGAAACTCTTGATAAGGTATTTTCCGATTATCCGGATATTGATTCGGTTATTCATTTTGCCGGACTTAAAGCAGTAGGTGAGTCCTGCAGATTGCCTCTTATGTATTATCATAATAACCTCACCGGTACGTTTAATCTTATCGAGTGTATGTTAAGTCATAACGTTAACAGAATAGTATTCAGCTCATCCGCAACCGTTTACGGTGTTCCAAAGACGGTTCCGATCAAGGAAGATTTTCCTCTTTCCACAACAAACCCTTACGGTGAGACAAAGCTTATGATAGAAAGAATACTTAAGGATTGCGCAGCCGCAAACCCTGAGTTTTCAGCCTGTATCTTAAGATATTTCAATCCTATTGGAGCTCACGCAAGCGGAACTATGGGTGAGGATCCCAGAGGTATTCCCAATAACCTCTTGCCGTACATTTCAAAGGTTGCCGCAGGTAAGCTTGAGTGTCTCAGCGTGTTCGGCGATGATTACGAAACACCTGACGGAACCGGCGTAAGAGATTATATCCACGTTGTTGACCTTGCTCTCGCTCATCTTAAGGCTCTTGATTACACGGCAAAGATGAAGGGAATCGATTACTTCAATATTGGCACGGGCAACGGTTATTCCGTTCTTGAAATGGTACGCGCGTTTTCGGAGGCTTGGGGATCTGACGTTAAGTACAAGATAGTAGAGCGCCGCCCCGGTGATATAGCGGAATGCTATGCAGATTCAACTAAGGCAAAAGAGATTCTCGGCTGGGAGGCTCAGCGTGATCTTAAGATGATGTGCGAGGACTCTGCAAGATGGCAGAGAATGAATCCCGACGGTTATCCCGATTAATTTTAATAAAAGAGGTCGATTAGTTTTATACGGCCTCTTTTACTATGTTTAAATAATTATAAAAGTTTAAAAATCGAAATTTTGGTGTTTATATTATGGCAGAATTGAAGAATAAAAAGTTTTTCCTTTTGGATATGGACGGTACGATATATCTTGATAACGATCTTTTTGACGGTACTTTGGACTTTCTTGACAGGGTCGTTGAGATTGGCGGTAGATATCTCTTTGTAACGAACAATTCTTCAAAAGGAGTTGACGCTTACGTTCAAAAGCTTAACGGGCTTGGAATAAAAGCGGATGAGAGTAATTTCCTTACCTCGACGGATGCGACAATATTATACCTAAATGCTAACTACCCCGGAAAACGTTTTTATGCTATGGGTACAAAATCATTCATTAAACAGCTTTTAGATGCGGGAATTGACGTTGTTACGGATTTGTGCGACGATATTTTCGGTGTAATAATTTCAAATGATAACGAGCTGGAATTCAAAAAGCTTGATGACGTGTGCCGACTTTTGACTAAAGGTGTTTCGGCATATATCGCGACAAATCCTGATTGGGTTTGTCCCACTTCGTTTGGCTACGTTCCCGATTGCGGCTCGTTTGCATGGATGATCGAAAAGGCAACTGGGAAGTATCCCGTTTTTATCGGAAAGCCCCGCCCCGAAATGCTTAATCTTGCCGTTGAAAAATACGGCTATACTAAGGAAGAGTCACTTATGGTAGGTGACAGAGTGTATACCGATATTGCGGCAGGCTATAACGCTAATATTGACACTGTATTTGTTTTAAGCGGCGAGGGTACTATGGAGGATGCCGAAAACACCGATACGAAGCCTACCTACATTATGAAAAATATAAGAGAATTATACAATAATATTTGTTAGTTTGGAGATAAAATGATAACAGTCAGTAACGTTGCGTTTCAATTCGGAGGTCAGCTTCTTTTCAAGGACGTTGATCTTAAGTTTACCCCCGGAAATTGTTACGGAATAATAGGCGCTAATGGCGCAGGAAAATCTACTTTTTTACGTATACTATGCGGCGAGCTTCAGCCCACAAAGGGCGAGGTTACAATTCCTCCGACAGTCAGAATGTCCGTTCTTAAGCAGGATCACTTTGCTTATGAGGAATATACGGTTCTTGACACGGTCATAATGGGTAATAAGCGCCTTTACGATATAATGAAGGAAAAGGACGCTATATACGCTAAGGAGGATTTCACCGATGAGGACGGAATCCGCGCTGCCGAGCTCGAGGGTGAGTTTGCAGAGCTTAACGGCTGGGAGGCTGAATCTGACGCTTCAAAATTGATTCAGGGACTCGGGCTCACGGACGATATGCTCTATATGTATATGTCGTCTCTTAAGGAGAGCGAAAAGGTTAAGGTTCTTTTGGCTCAGGCACTCTTCGGCAATCCCGATATAATCCTTCTCGACGAGCCTACTAACGGTCTTGATATAGACGCTGTTATCTGGCTTGAAAACTTCCTTTCGGATTATTTTGGTACCGTTCTCGTCGTTTCGCACGACCGTCATTTCCTTAACGACGTTTGTACCAATATCGTAGATATAGATTACAGCGGAATAAAAATGTATGTTGGCAACTATGAGTTCTGGTATGAATCGAGCCAGCTTATCCAGCGTATGATAAAGATGCAAAACAAGAAGAACGAAGAAAAAATAGCAGAGCTTCAGAGCTTTATTTCTCGTTTCTCCGCAAATAAATCAAAGTCCAGACAGGCAACTGCTCGCAGAAAGCTTATAGACAAGCTTACCGTCGAAGAGCTTCCTGCTTCGAGCAGAAGATATCCGTTTATTGGCTTTGACATGGATAGAGAGCCCGGAAAAGAGATTCTTTTCGTAAACGAGCTTTCAAAATCAATAGACGGCAACGTTATGTTCAAGGACCTTACGTTCAGAGTCTATAAAGACGATAAGATTGCTTTCCTCGGTAACGAGATGGCTCTTACTAATCTTTTTAAGATTCTTATGGAAGAGGAGACTGCCGACTCGGGAGAGTTCAAGTTCGGAGTTTCGATAACGACTTCTTATTTCCCACACGATAATTCGGCATATTTCGATGGTTGCAAGGATTCTATCCTTGACTGGATGAGACAGTATTCAAAGGATCAGACCGAGAGCTATCTCAGAGGCTTCCTTGGTAAAATGCTATTCTCAAATGAGGCTGTTTTCAAGCAGGTAAACGTTCTTTCGGGTGGCGAAAAGGTAAGATGTATGTTCTCGAGAATGATGATGTTCGGTTCGAATATGCTTGTTATAGACCAGCCTACAGACCACCTCGACCTCGAGTCTATAACTGCTGTTAACAACGGTATGAAGAACTTTAAGGGAAATATCCTCTTTACCTCTCACGACTATGAGATTCTCAATACCGTAGCAAACAGAATTATCGAGATCCTTCCCGACGGTAGCTTTATCGACAGAAAATGCACCTATGAGGAGTATCTTGAATATAAGCGTTCTCTTGCTGAGGACAGCAATTAATCCATTAACCAACTATATAAAACAATTTTAAAGCAATTTTATCTTGCTTTCTATTGACATTTTTTAGCTTGTGTGCTAAAATGTTACGGCGAGGAAAAATTCTCGCCAATAAGCGGGTGTGGCGGAACTGGCAGACGCGCTAGACTTAGGATCTAGTGGTACCCCCGTGCAGGTTCAAGTCCTGTCACCCGCACCACTCTAAGTCTAAATTGAACCGTTGTGTTCAGTTTAGGCTTTTTGTTTTATATACGCTCTTATGAAATGCTTTTCAAGGGGCGTATTTTGTATATTTTAGGCGTTTACGCTTTCCATAGGTTTTTATATTAAAATCAAAATAGTGGCGGTTTATGCCGTCGAAAGCCTCTTGATAATGAGAGCGAGTGTGTTAGGCTATCGTGTCAAAAGGCAAAAACAAAAGCCCCTTGGGGCGTTGGTGTTGGCTCTTTTAAGCCTTTCCAAACGCACTCGCAGAGGCTCGTTGTCAAGAGGAACGTGGAATAAATAGCCAAGTCTTTATTATACGTACATTAGCAGTAAATTTTAGTTCATTTTTATTGCTTTACACCTATGCATCCGACTTGAAAATTTCAAAAATATATGGTATAATAAATTATAAATTTCAAAAGGAGAGATAAGTAATTTTATGTTTGCTTTTATAGAAAATCTATTCTTAAAAAATAAAGCAAAGAAAATATTATCGTATGTTGAAAAAGTTGAAACGGCGTTGACTTTATTTCAAAGTATTGATAATAACGAAAATAAAAATTCAAAACTTATTCGCTCTCTTTCAAAAAAAGAACTGTATGTGGATATTGTTTCAAGATATAGTGTTTGCATACAAAAAATTGTAAAACATAACAAGGAAATACAATCATTAACATTTGCTTATAACACACTTTTACAAACATACTCCATTGTGGATATTTTGGATAATATTTTAGAGTGTAGCAGAGAAAAGATTGAAGAAATTTATTCTACGATTAAAAAAGTTTACTCATACGTAGTTCCTAATTCCTTTCAGTATAAAAAACAATATGACACATACAAGCAGAAAATTGAAGAAATCGTCAACGATTATGATTTAATCAAAGAACAAAAAAATTTAATTCTATCTATTATTAAAGAAATTGATAACTTACCTGACATCTATATTGATACTGAAAATATATCGAAAGCGTTAAGCAATGCTTTGAAAGGGATAGAAAAATATAATACTTATGCTCGTAAATATTATCAAATTCCTGTTGTTAATGCTGATACCATAGAAAAACATAACGAAAAATTTATCGCAAGGCATTTAGATGATATAATTTTTGATAATATAAATGGAAAAAGCCTTGATGTGGAACAACGGCGTGCGGTGCTTTGTAATTCTAAATCAAACTTAACAATCGCAGGCGCAGGTTCGGGAAAAACATTGACGATTTGCGGAAAGGTTAAGTATTTATTGGAAATGGGTTTGGCGAAAAAAGATGAAATATTGTTATTATCTTATTCAAGAGCCTCTGCTGACGATTTAGAAAATAAAATAAGTGCTGTGGCAAAAGGTTTAACAGTAGAAACTTTTCACGCTTTAGGTCTTAAAA
>SVUD01000068.1 GCA_015063445.1 Oscillospiraceae bacterium | reverse complement strand
TATTTACGGGACAAGCCTTAACGCAAAGCGTACAACCCATACAGTCAAGGGGAGATACAGCCATGGTGAACTTGTAGTTAGTCTTGATAACGGGCTTAGGTGCGAACTTAGTCTCAGCGGGAGCTGCTGCAGCCTCCTCTTCGGTCATAGCGAAGGGACGGATACAAGCGTGAGGACATACGAATGCGCAGTTGTTACACTGGATACAAGCCTCGGGATTCCACTGAGGAACGGTAACGGCAACGCCTCTCTTCTCGAATGCCGCGGAGCCCTGGGGGAACGTACCGTCAGCATACTTAGCGAAGGTAGCAACGGAAAGAGCGTCACCCTTCATTGCGCCAACGGGAACAACGATATCGTTAACGAAATCGATAAGGTCAGCTCTGTTACCCTCGAACTTAGCCACGGGAGCAGTCTCACCTGCGTTCTTCCATGAAGCGGGAACCTCTACGAGATGAAGAGCGTCCTTACCTGCGTCGATAGCCTTATGGTTGAGGTCAACTATTGCCTGTCCCTTCTTGAGATAGGACTTAGTTGCCATGTACTTCATATAATCAATTGCCTCGTCGATGGGAAGAACCTTAGCAAGAGTGAAGAATGCGGACTGAAGCACGGTATTCTTAACCTTTGCGTTACCGAGGTCAATAGCAATCTGAGTTGCGTTGATGGTGTAGAACTTAATGCCGTTATTAGCGATATAGCTCTTAACCGATGCGGGAAGATGAGCGTCAAGCTCAGCATCGTTCCACTGACAGTCAAGAAGGAATGTTCCGCCGGGCTTAACGTCGGAGATCATATCGTACTTGGAAAGGTAAGCGGAGTTGTGGCAAGCAACGAAGTCTGCCTTGTTGATATAGTAAGAGGACTTAATGGGAGAATCACCGAAACGAAGGTGGGAAATGGTGATACCGCCGGTCTTCTTGGAGTCATACTGGAAGTATGCCTGAATGAACTTGTCTGTGTGGTCACCGATGATCTTGATGGAGTTCTTGTTAGCGCCAACGGTTCCGTCTCCGCCAAGTCCCCAGAACTTGCACTGAATCATATCAGCGGTAGCAGTGTCGGGAGCTGCGGTCTCGGTGAGAGAGTGACCGGTAAGGTCGTCAACGATACCTACGGTGAAGTGGTTCTTAGGAGTCTCGTTTGCGAGGTTAGCGAAGATAGCGAAGATGGATGCGGGAGTAGTATCCTTAGATCCAAGACCGTATCTGCCGCCTACAACGTCAACGTTCTTTCTGCCCATCTCGTTAAGAGCGGTAACAACGTCAAGGTAGAGGGGCTCGCCAAGAGAGCCGGGCTCCTTAGTTCTGTCGAGAACAGCGATCTTCTTACAAGAAGCGGGAATAGCCTCAACGAACTTATCTGCAGCGAAGGGACGGTAAAGTCTAACCTTGATAAGACCAACCTTTTCTCCGTTTGCGTTCATATAGTCGATAACCTCTTCAGCAACGTCGCAGATAGATCCCATAGCGATCATTACGCGATCAGCGTCGGGAGCGCCGTAGTAGTTGAAGAGCTTGTAGTTAGTGCCGAGCTTTGCGTTAACCTTGTCCATGTACTCCTCAACAACAGCGGGAAGAGCGTCATAGTAGGGGTTGCAAGCCTCTCTGTGCTGGAAGAAGATATCGCCGTTTTCAGCGGATCCTCTGAGGGCGGGAGTCTCGGGGTTGAGAGAACGGTCACGGAATGCCTTAACAGCGTCCATATCGGTCATCTCAGCGAGATCCTTATAGTCCCAAGCGGCAACCTTCTGAATCTCGTGAGAGGTACGGAAGCCGTCGAAGAAGTTAAGGAAAGGAACTCTGGACTTGATGGTCGCAAGATGAGCAACTGCGCCAAGGTCCATAATTTCCTGAGCGTTTGTTTCAGCGAGCATAGCAAAACCGGTCTGACGGCATGCGTATACGTCGGAATGGTCTCCAAAGATGTTAAGAGCGTGAGAAGCTACGCATCTTGCGGAAACGTGAATAACGCAAGGAAGAAGCTCGCCGGCGATCTTGTACATATTGGGGATCATAAGAAGAAGACCCTGGGATGCTGTGTAGGTGGTGGTGAGAGCGCCGGACGCAAGAGATCCGTGAACTGCTCCCGCAGCGCCTGCCTCGGACTGCATCTCAACAACCTTAACGTTCTCGCCAAAGATATTCTTAGCGGGTTCGCCGAAGATGTTCTTATTGGATGCGCTCCAGGTGTCTGTTACTTCCGCCATGGGGCTGGAAGGGGTGATGGGGTAGATGGCAGCAACTTCCGTGAACGCATAGGATACGTGAGCGGCAGCGGTGTTACCATCCATAGAAATTTTCTTTCTTTCTACCATTTTGGTTCCTCCATAATATATTGTTTTTTATTAAAATCCTCTTTTGGTTTTTACACCAACAAATATTATAGCACATTATTTACTAAAAGTAAATAGCTAAATTTTAATTAATTGTCATTTTTTTAACAAATTTTCAAGCTCTTCCCTCGAAGAAATTATATTAAGTGCCGAAATAAGCGCCTTTGCGTTCATTCCGCGCGGCAAAGAGAGCTTGTCGCAAATAACGTCTCTTACGGCGGATGAGTTTTCTCCACCGCTAAGACCGAGGTTGAACATATCGGCGGGGGTTATCTCGGAGCCCGTCCTTATGGGAGCGTTGTCAATAAACGGTGAGAGAACACCTCGCAAAACGTCTCCGCCAACGCCCTCAACGCCAAGCACGCCCTCGCGCCCCGCTTTTCTTTTGCGTTTTTCCTTTCCGTCTATTCTCGGAATATAAAGCTGATATATTTTGTCCTTCGGAACGATGGACGAAATAAAGCTTCTTATTTGCTTTCCGCCGGCGTCCGAGTCTGTGAGAATTATTATTCCGTCGCACGATATTTTTTTAATAAGAGCTTGCTTTTCCTTTGAATTGAATATGCCGAAGCCGTCTGTCGTTATGACCGTTCCCGAAAACATACCGAGAACGGCGCTTTTATCGTATCTTCCCTCAACGATTATAGGCAGACGTATATGGGGTAAGGCGCTATGCGTGTTATTTTCCGCATTCATTTTCTGCTCCTCCCTACGCTCTCACGAATTCGCTTTTCGCATAGATCGGAAAGCGGACAAGCTTCACACGCAGGTGACCTTGCCGTGCATACTTCCCTGCCGAACGTAACTATTCTGTGACAAAAATCGCTACCCTCGGATACGTCCATCAGGTCTCTTAAAATATATTCGACCTTCACTGCGTCCTTAAGGCTCTCTGGATACATACCGAGTCTTGCGCAAATTCTTATACAGTGCGTATCGCAGACGATTGCTTCCTTGCCGAATGCGTCGCCCAAAATGAGATTGGCGATTTTTCTGCCAACGCCCGGAAGCTCTAAAAGCCCGTCCATCTCGTCGGGGACACATCCGCCGTAGCGCTCCTCAATTATTTTCGAGGCGTCCTTTATGTTGCTCGCCTTTGTTCTGAATAGTCCGCAAGGACGCACTATCTTCTCTATTTCTTCAATTTTTCCCTCTGCCATAGCCTTAGAATTTGGGTATTTTGCAAACAATTCTTTGCAAACGACGTTAACTCTGGCATCTGTACACTGTGCGGAGAGTCTTCCCATAACTAAAAGCTTCCACGCATCGCCCTCGTATTCAAGGGCGCAAACAGCCTCTGGATAAATCTCTTTGAGCCGTTCAATTATTCTTTTGAGCCTATCCCGTTTTTCTTTCTTACTTCTTATCATTTTGACCTCATATCAACAAAGTAATCGCGCCGCCTTGTTTTTTTATCTTCACTTACTTTACTTACGCTCTTTTATCTTACCGAAGCTATCCGAACACCCCGCGAGAGAAGCAAGCTCAAGAAAAAGACGAACCGAAAATCCCACAACCGTGTCAAAATCTCCCTCAATCCTCTCCACAAATTTACCTCCGAGCCCCTGAATTCCGTAGCTGCCCGCCTTATCCATAGGCTCACCCGTGGCAATATATTCCTCTATCTCTTCTTCGCTGATATCGCGGAAATAAACGCCCGTGGTAGCAACGCCCGAATAAACCTCACCGTTATAGTGTATGGCTATACCCGTGTGCACGTTATGACGCTTTCCCGATAGCTCAAGAAGCATTGCCTTAGCATCGTTTTCCGACTCAGGCTTACCGAGATGCCTGCCCGATAGCTCAACGAGTGTATCCGAGGATATTATGAATTTATCCGAAGCCTCATAGCCAAATGAATCAAGCACCGCTCTTCCCTTTCTCTCGGCGAGTATTCTTACCTCGTCGTATGGATGAACGTATTCCGCGAGGCTTTCGTCCGTATCGCTTACCTTAATATCAAATTTTTCGCACACCGCAGAGAGTATTTCACGTCTTCTCGGAGAAGCGGATGCAAGAATGATTTCCATAAAAATTCTCCCTTATTTAATATATATATAATTATATACGATAAAATCGGCATTGTCAACAATAAAAAAGCTGCCGCAGGTTTTCCTGCGGCAGCCGATAAAGGCTGAGCCTTTAAATTTTTACGGGAATCCTAATTATTTAGGAAGCTTTGCATACTCCTTTTCAAGATCACCAAGGTTCTTTACCTTGAGGGGAAGCTTTTCGTCATAAACGTCGGTGAAGTCATCAAACTTATAGTTTCTATTAGAGAGTAGAGTATGATATCTGTCAGACTCATTAATACCGTTATTATAGAAGAATCCGATAGCGTCCTCGAAGAGCTTATCGAAGGATGTACGAACGTTGTTACGGATGTACTGAAGCATCTTGATGTTACCGGTAACGCCCGATGCGGTTCCGTAAGTGAGGTTGTATCTGTAGTAGTGATCAAGAACCTCAGTGGAATTCTCGGTCTGGTACTGAAGGAATGCGGAGCAAGCCTCGAACTTCTCAGTCTTCTTAGCTGTTACACCGCCTGCGCGTCCAACAACGTGGATCTGAGTGAGGTACCTGTCGCCTGCCTCGTATACAGGAACGGGAACAACCGCGAAGCCGCCGGTCTTCTTCATATCCTGATATGCGGAATACTCAAGAGAACCAACAAGGATTACGCCGCCGAAGAGCATGGTGTTGGTGGTGAACTTATGACGGATACCGAGAAGAGCGGTCTTCTCATCTCCCTGAAGTCCAAGGTTACCTGCGTCAGCATCGGTCATACACATAATACCGTCAACATCCATCATGGAAGAAATCTTTTTCATTATCTTATCAAGCTTTTCGTTGGTTTCGGGATAAGTGTATGTGGTTACGCCGTTTTCGGTGCTTCTCTTAATGATCTCTGCGGAAGAGGTATAAACCATACCTGCAGCGGGAAGACCGTTCTTACCGAGAGCAAAGCCGAGAACGTTGTTGTAGCTTTCGCCGCCAACAGCGCCGTCATAAATAGCCTTGCTGTACTGGATAAGTCTGTCGTAAGTCCAGCCGCCCTGCTCAACCTCTACCATAAAGTCGTCGATATTAACCTTTGTGTCTCTGTTAAGGTCGGTAAGAGCGGGGTCTGCCGTCTGAGCGATCTGGTTGAAGAGGTTAACGTTTACGGGAACAACGAAGAAAGCGCGGATAAGGTCGATAAAGTAGTCAGACGCGATAACGTAGATCTGACCCTGCTTAAGAGTAAGAGATCTCATAAGCTCGGTCATGTAACCGAACTGGTTCTCTGCAGCGTCCTCTGTAAGTCTGATATCGAAGTGGTTCTTACCGTATGTGCTCTCATCCTGAGTCATGAGGTTAGCGAACTTACCTTTAAGGGATACGAGAAGCATATCCGTCATCCAGTTACAGAAGATGTCGGGACAGTTATCCTTAGAGGAGTTGTCGATAGTACCTGTGATCTCATCTCTTGCCTTTGAGAACATATAAGCTTCGTTGTTATCGGGGTAGTAAAGATAAGTAGCCTTAACCTTGGTATACTTGTAAGCGTCGCTGTTTCTTGTTCTTACAAGAGTATCAACAGCCTCGTTATCCTTTGTAGCACCCGCAAGGTATCTCTCGCAGCCGGAGGGAAGCTCCTGCTTATTGGAGTTGTGGGTCATCTGGAAAATGAGAGACTGAGAATCGTAGGTGATATCATCCCACCAACCGGGTTCAAGCTCATCATCTCCATCATCGGTAGTGTTTCCGCCACCACCACCGCCGCCGGTGGTATTGCCGTTGCCATCATCTGTGTTTTCATCCTTGTCTTTACAAGCTACAAGGCATCCAAAACACATAATCATAGCAAGAAGCAAACAAATGATTTTGTTTTTCATATTTCTCCTTTTCTTACTTGCCGAGTTGTTTTTTCCCACTCCCTTACGGCACTGGGGGAATGGCAGTCGGTAGCTTCGTGCAGTCGGTAAGCTTCCCGTCAACTTATCCGAACCGAAAGGGCACCGATTTACATCGAAGCTCCGTTTCACGCTTCTCTACCGAATATATAATATCATAAATATTTGTTAAAATCAAGTCAAGGTCTCCAACTTCTACCCTTTCAACAAGTTTTTTACTGCTATTTTGTGCATTTTGTATATTATTTTGTCTCACAGTTAGAAATATTACATAAAAGAAAAGACTGTCGAAAACCCCTTTGGAATCCGTCTTATTTGTAAATTTTCGCTCGTTTTTACAAAAAAACGAAAAACTTTATTTATTTTTTGGGAAAAATATGCTATAATGATTATAGTATACCAAAAAATGCGAAAGGAATGCTCCCATTGGAGCGCGGTGAAGCTTATGAAAATATCTGTTTTCGGAAAACAAATGTCGGTTCGTGAAAGTCTCGAGATTCTTATTGATAAGAAGCTCGATAAATTCGATAAGTTTTTCGGTGAAAGCACCGAGGCGTTCGTTACCTGCAGAACGAGAAAGGGCGCTAAAATCATTGAGATCACCATAAATTACGGAGCTACCACCTTCCGCGCGGAAGAAGAGGCGGAAACCTTTATCACCGCGCTTGACAGGGCCACAGAGAGCCTTGAAAGGCAGATAAGGAAGAACAAAACACGCCTCGAAAAGCGCGTAAGAAGCGGAGCCTTCGTAATAGAAGAGGACGACAACGATGAATACGATGAGGAGCCCGAATTTAAAATCAGAACGAAGCGCTTCTCCTTCAAGCCGATGACACCCGAGGAAGCGATACTCCAGATGAACCTTCTCGGTCACACCTTCTTTGCGTTCACAGACGCCGAGACCTCGAGCATTTGTGTAGTGTATAAGCGCAAGGACGGAGATTACGGACTGATAATGCCCGAATAAAGCATAAAATTCTTTTAACGTCAAGACTTAAGCCATGAGGCTGAGTCATTACTCCGTTTTTTCATAAAAGCGGGGCTGCGTCATTTAGGCGTAACCGAACAAAAAACGGCAGAAGTACTGTAAAAATCACAGTGCCTCTGCCGTACTTTTATGAAAATTTAAAGGACTAAGGTTGAAAACCGGAGGTTTTCTCC
>SVUD01000009.1 GCA_015063445.1 Oscillospiraceae bacterium | reverse complement strand
GTGATGAAAATTTCAAGAAATTCAAGGAGCAGCTTATCCGCGAATTTAACGATTTACATATCGAAGGAATGCCCGAAGTCAAAACGCTCAATTTCCTTGTAGGCGGTTATATCAATATGGAATACTCACTCCCGAATGGACAAAAGGTAAAATTCCTTAATGATAACACCACCTACCTTGCAAATCAGCTTGAATGTGAGTTTGGCGGAAATCGTTGCTTCGGAATTGCCGGTAATATGGATTTTCTTCTCGTTTGTACATACGAGGAAAACGGCGAAAATCCCGAGCTTGTGATTTACAAAAAGAGATAAATGACTGTAATTTGACGAGGTGAGAATATGGCAATGTGGAATCCTTGGAGAGGTTGCAAAAAGTGTAGCGAAGGCTGTCTTTATTGCTATATCCACAAGGGCGACGCTAAGCGTGGAGTTGATACGAGTATTATTGAAAAAACAAAGGACTTTGCAAAGCCTGTAGAACGTTTAAAAAACGGTATATATAAAATGAAATCGGGTATTGTATATACCTGCTTTTCCACCGATTTTTTGATTGAAGAAGCGGATACATGGCGTAAAGAATGCTGGCGTATGATCAAGGAGCGTGATGATTGCACGTTTCTGTTTCTCACAAAGCGTATCGACAGATTTATGAGCTGTATACCGGACGATTGGGGTGACGGCTATGAAAATGTGGTTGTTTGCTGTACGGTCGAGAATCAAAGGAACGCGGATTATAAGCTCGAAATTTTCAAAAAGCTTCCAATCAAGCATAAATGTATAACGGCTCAGCCGCTTATAGATGCCATCGACATAGAACGATATCTTGACGGTGTTGAGCTTGTGGTTGTCGGTGGTGAATCGGACACGAACGCAAGACCGCTCAACTACGATTGGGTGCTTGATATCAGAGAGCAATGCATCAGAAAGAACGTGTCTTTTGAATTTAGACAATGCGGAACGCATTTTATCAAGGACGGCAATGAATACAAGCTGCATACGAAGGATTTGTGCGCTCAAGCGAGAAGAGCCGGTATTGACTTTAAACAGATTCGCTTATGAGGCTATTATGCTATCGAGTTAAGAACATTCTAAAACTTAAAACTAACTAAAAATAACCAAGACACATTGCTATTGATTTTGAATTTCAAATATGATATAATACGATAAACAGGGATAGTGTAGGAAAAACTGTTTTTTTCACATAGGGGATTCTTATGAAGAAGTTCTTAGCTTTATACTTGACGATGATTTTATGTTTATGTAGCCTTTCATCGTGTGGTTTATCTTTGAAACACAAGCATATCAGTGATGAAAAATGGTCTTTTAATGAAAATGTTCATTGGAAAGATATAACTTGCACTTGGAAAATGTGCAAATTTGAAATTGCTATATATTCACATTTAGATAAAAATGGAGATCATATATGTGACGACTGTGGATATGAGATACCGGCGCATGAGCATAGCTATGCAGAGTGGCAGTATGACGAATACAAGCATTGGCGTGAATATATTTGCGAATGTGATCTTGAGGCAGAAATGAATACGCATACCAACGATGACGGAGACGCTTTGTGCGACGTTTGCGGATATGACGTTGGAATTAAATCTGATTACATTTTGTATTGTCAGTATTATTATACTAATGAATACGGATCTCATACGCACACTCAAATATCCTTAGATGGAATAGATGTCAGCGTTTTAGTGGATATTTCCAATGCTTTAAGTTATATTGATGGTGATCCGGGCTCATCGCCTACAAAAATCAAGTATTGTATAAGACATTATGATACCGATATTGATCCATTCTTTGTTACGGGCGATGAGCAATATTTGGATTTGAGCGAAAATTTTACGAATGAGCGCGCAGACGTTACGTACTCCATCGATTACGTTAATTCGCAGATCATACGTGCATATACTACTCCGCAAGGCATGGTGGAAGGATATGCTAAGCTTAGTATTGAACAGCTTACTGCGATAAAAGAGGCTTTCAGACGCGTAGCGGATGCTTTAGAACCCAAAAACGTTGAGTGAACTCGGCGTCATATAAAAATCAAACTTAATGGCTGAGGGATAAATCGAATGAAAAAGTTCTTAGCTTTGATATTGATGCTGTTTTGGATGCTTTGTTGCTGCACCGCTTGCGATATGCTTAACGGCATTTTTGGAAAAAGATCAGGCGTCAATAAGAAATACTACGAAAACTGTGCTGTTTTTACATTTGATGATTTTGAAAGCAAAATTTCTGTTACATTGGACCGTAAAGTAGTTGGTGAAGGTGCAATCTATTATCATGTAGATCTTAAAGAGGGAGCTTTGGGTGTTAAATATGCTGATACCGGTATTTTTAAGGACGCCCAACTTCTTTCAGAGTTCACAGCAGATAGCAAAATGCCGATAAGTGGCTTCGGAGGTTATATTGAGGGGGATAAAATTACTATCACCCTTGAAGCGTTTGCTTCGGTGAGTGGCGAAATTATCATCGCCTTTGATGAAGGAGCGCTTAAAGCCGTTCACAAGGATAAAATCTTACATGAGCACAAGGTGGAATGGGAAACAACAGAGCAATCACATAAGCGCATATATACGTGTAATTGCGAGAATTTGATTAACGGAAATTTTGAGCCGCACTATGACGATGAGAACAATGGTTATTGCGATGAGTGCGAATATTATGTAGGTATCGCCCATGAGGATCATAACTGGTACTATGAAGTGAACGAGGATTCGCATATGCAAGTGTTTGGTTGCGGTTGCGTATCGGAAGGCTTTGAGCCGCATTATAACAATGATGAAGATGATCTTTGTGATGCATGCGGATTCAATATGTTCGGTCACGTACATACGTGGGAACCGTACATAGATGAAATAGGGCACGGATGGTCATATACATGCGGATGTTGTACTCCCCCTAACTTTACGCAGCATTTCGACGGAGATGATGATGGTGAATGTGACGACTGCAAGTATACAATGAACGAGCTTCCTGAGTAAAAGAATAATTTACATAAAAAACAACTTTACTATTTACTTGCGAAAATGAGAGAGGATAGTAAATATGACGCACTTTATGAATTTACAGCCCGAGCCATTCGAGCTCATTTCAAACGGCACAAAGACAATAGAGCTACGCTTGCTCGATGAAAAAAGAAAAAACATCGCCGTCAGCGATATCTTAATATTCAAAAAAAAAAATGACGAATCAAATACTATATCTTGTACTGTAAAAAAACTTCATGTTTTTAATACGTTTGAGGAGTTATATCGTTCGTTACCGCTTGAAAAATGCGGGTATTTGCCGCACCAAGTTAAAAACGCGTCGGCAAAGGATATGGAGATATATTATTCGAAGGAAACGCAAAAGCGTTACGGCGTTGTCGGAATTGAAATTGAATTAATAAAGTAAAATAACAGGAGAAATAAATGAGTAAAAGATTCAGAATGTCAACCGCGCTTGACGTTGACGATTTGCTTTTAGAGTGTATTCCGTATGCGGTAAAGCTTGCAAATGAAAAATATAAATTTGATCCGCCGCTTACCATATATGAGTTCGACAAGTGGGGAAAGCTTGGGACGCGAGCAGACGTAATTTTTGAATTTTTTGACGATCCCGAATTTTTTAAGAATCAACCCGTAATAGAGGGAGCTAAGGAATTTGTCAAAAAGCTTTCCAAAATGACAGAAATATTCATTTCTACCTCGATTGTTCCGAAATTTATGGGAATAAGAGCGGAAAGAATTATAAAAGAGTTTCCCGAGATTCCGCCCGAGCATATTTATATGGGCTCACGCAAGGATAAGTTAAACGTTGATATATTGTTTGACGACGGTATGCATAACGTTTTTAAATCGAATGCGGCTTATCCAATACTTATGCGAAAGCCTTGGAACCAGTCCGCAACCGGTGTTTTGGCGGTAAATAATTATGATGAATTTCTCAAGCTTGTAGAGGTAATC
Organism: Oscillospiraceae bacterium; assembly: GCA_015063445.1. The sequence continues at coordinate 48,444 of SVUD01000009.1, read as the reverse complement.
GCAAGTAGCTATGCAATAAAAGCAGATAACGGCGCGGCGCCTGAAATAGTCGTATTGGTTGGACCGTCCGGCTCGGGTAAGACGCTCATCGCGAAAAGGCTTTTGGAGAAGTCTGATAAATTCGAAAAGCTTGTGAGCTACACCACAAACGATCCTACAGACACGAAAAAGAACGATTGGTATAATTACGTTTCAAAGGCGAAGTTCTTTGAAATGATGGAAAACGGCGTTTTCTTTGAATCCACTATGTACGCAGGACACGGATACGGCTCAACGAAGCACGACGTAAATAAAATTATATCTGATAAAAAAATCGTTCTTGCCGCTATGGATATTTGCGGAGCAATGTCGCTTAAGACGAATTTCGATAACGTTCTGACTATATATGTGAATGCGGATAAAAGAGATCTTCTTACGTCTATTCTTGAGAAGAAATGCTCAAATGAGGATAAGGTCAACAGAATAATTTCCATTGACGACGAAAGAAGAAATGAAGAGATATGTGACTACGTGGTAAATAGCGACGATATAGAAGCAGCTACCGATAATATTCTTGAGTATTTGCATTTAAACTAAAGATTTGTTATATATAAAGTAAAAGCATCAGACATTGGCGCGGTGTCCTTAACCGGAAATGCGCTTTTGCCTGATGCTTTGTTATAAAACGTAAAAATAATATTTATTTTGTGGCAGAATTGATGTTTTTTACTTGAAACGAGATTGGTAATGAGACTTGCTCGGTTCGTTTTTTACAGCGGAAGCCTTTTTGCCTGAGGTGATTTTTTTGAGAAGCATTGCCGCGAGAATAACGAGAATGTAACCGAATGTAAAGAGGACGACTGCTGCAAAAATAGTGGACGCGCCAAAGATAAAATCAGAATTCGTTTTGCGAATGGTAAAGAACACTACGTTAAACGCCGCGCAGAGAACGACATAGTGAATAAGGTATTGAAGAAACTTGTTGAGCTTTGTCACGGTAAAGATATATTCCATCGAGCTTACGATCATTGAGAACGCAAAAATCGTAATGAATCTCGCAAAGGTCATAGAAAGCCCGTTAGTGTTAACGATTTCCGAGAATATGTAGAAAGCTATCGTGATGAACACGGTATACATACATGAATGTGAGAAGAATTTTTCTGTCTGCTTCATTTTTTTGCTCCTGATTTTTTTAACAATTCATTGTATCATATTATTTCTCTTTTTTCAAGGGGGGATTTTAAAAAGCGAGAGAAATTTTAAATACTGTGTTGTATTAAACGTTACAGAATGAATAAAAATTCAAAATATGCAGCATAAAGGTTGACAATCCGAACTTAAAATATTATAATAAATATATTAACGCAAATATTTTACTTTATGAGGTGAAGATATGAACAGAAGCGCAGCAAGAGAAAATGCATTTATTCTTCTATTTGAGGCTGAATGCCGTTCTGACGAAACGGCTCTTGAAATTTTCGAATATGCGGAAAATTTCAGAGAATTTGAAATTGACGATTACGTCAAAAAGGTATTCTTTGGCGTGCATGAAAGAAAAAAGGAGATAAACGAGCTCGTTGATCCAACTCTTGTTGGATGGAATAAGAACAGAATATCTCCTGTATCGCGAGCTATAGTATCTCTCGCCGTTTTTGAAATGCTTGCGATGGAAGACGTGCCTCTGAGAGTTGCTATAAACGAAGCCGTAGAGCTTTCAAAGAAATATGACGACGAAAAGGCTTTTTCCTTCGTAAACGGTGTACTCAATGCCGTTGCTGAAGCTCTTAAGTTAAAATGAGCGAGAAGGGAATCTTTCTCGGCATAGATACAAGCAATTATACAACGTCGGTTGCCGCTATCGACAGTGATGGAAATTTACTTGCCAACATAAAGTATCCGCTTCCTGTCAAGAGCGGAGAATGCGGTCTTCGCCAATCGGATGCTGTATTCGCTCACATTAAGAATTTGCCGTGCGCATTTTCGGATATTGCCGAGATTACGGATAAAAATAAAATTCTTGGCGTCGGTGTCAGCGAAAGACCGAGAAATCTCGAGGGCTCTTATATGCCTTGCTTCCTTTCGGGCGTTTCGGCGGCAACCGCTGCTGCCGTTGCATCTGGCGCGGCTCTTTATAAATTCTCGCATCAATGCGGACACATAGCGGCGGCTCTTTTTTCATCGGGAAGATATGACCTATATGATAAGCCCTTTGCCGCATTTCACGTTTCCGGCGGAACTACCGAGCTGCTCAGGGTTACAGCGCTTGATAACGGATTTGCCGCCGAGCATATCGGAGGAACTCGGGACTTGAACGCGGGTCAAGTAATTGACAGAATAGGCGTTCTTATGGAAATGCCATTTCCGGCAGGTCGCCATATAGAGCTTTCGGCACTTGAGAATGCTAAAAAAATCCCCAAGAAAAAGGTGAGCGTCGACGGACTTTGGATAAATCTTTCAGGGCTCGAAAATATGGCAGAAAAGCTTTACCGAGATACCGCCGATAAGTCGCTTACCTCGGCGTTCGTTCTTGAATACGTGGGAAATGCTTTATCTGCATTGAGCGGCGCATATGAGGAAAAATTCGGTAAGACCGAGTTTGTCTTTTCGGGGGGAGTTATGAGCAATTCAATTATCAAATCGAAGCTTAAGGAACGCTTTGATTCATCCTTTGCAGAGCCGGCTTTATCTGCGGATAACGCCGTGGGAATTGCTTATCTCGCTTTGAGAGCGCACAATAAAAACAAATAATTAAACGGAGTTTGTATGGATATTTCTTTGCTAAGAGAAAGAGAAATACGCTCGGAGCTTACCGTATCCGAATTAAACGCATACGTTAAGAGAATGTTCGATTCGGACAGAAGTCTTTCCGCGCTCAGCGTTACCGGTGAAATTTCAAATTTAACAATTCACAGAACCGGGCATCTTTATTTCTCTCTTAAGGATGAAGAGTCACAGATAAGGGCGGTAATGTTCCGCTCGTCTGCCGCATCGCTTAAGTTCGTTCCCGAGAACGGAATGAAGGTGACTGTAAGGTGCAGTGTAAGTGTTTATACGGCTACGGGAAGCTATCAGCTTTACGTTAATACGATGCAGCCTGACGGTATCGGCTCGCTTTACCTTGCTTATGAGCAGTTAAAGTCGAAGCTCGAAAAAGAGGGCTTGTTCAGCGAACATTACAAGAAAAATTTACCGCCTTTTCCAAAAAGCATAGGCGTTATAACGTCACCGACGGGTGCGGCGGTAAGAGATATAATAAACGTGACGGGAAGGCGTTATCCGTCAGCTAAGGTGTATATTTATCCCTCACTTGTTCAGGGCGAGGGTGCAGAAGAAAATCTTATCGAAGCATTAGAATATTTTGAAAATAGTAAACTTGTCGACGTTATTATAATCGGACGAGGCGGTGGTTCTATCGAGGACCTATGGGCTTTTAACGGAGAGAAGCTCGCGAGAAAGATATTCGAGTGTCAGACACCGATAATCTCAGCGGTTGGTCACGAAACCGATTTTACGATTTGCGATTTCGTTGCTGATATGCGCGCTCCGACACCTTCCGCGGCGGCAGAGCTTGCCGTACCCGATTACAGAGAACTTACGCTGCGTATAGGAGATATGCATGAGCGTATGCACAGAGCTCTGACCGAGTCCGTAAGAAGATACGAGGAACGGCTCGAAAATATAAAATCAAACAGCGTTTTATCCGACGTATCCTTGCTTTTTGAAAACAGAGAAAAAAGACTTCAGGAATTCGGTCTTAATCTCAAAAAACTTGTCGAGGATAAATTCAACGCTTTGCAAAATTCACTTGCGGTAGCTTCCGGAAAGGCAAATGCTCTCAGTCCTCTTGCCACGTTAGCGAGAGGATATTCCGTAGCCTTTGGCAAGGATAAGAAAATTATAAGGTCGGTAAACGACGTTTCTTGCGGTGATAAAATTTCTATAAGACTTAGCGACGGAAACGTTGTTGCGACAGTAGATAAAGAGGATTGACAAATGACTAAAAAGATTGGGTTGAGCTTCGAGGATGCTATGCAGAGTCTCGAGTGCTCTATTTCGAAAATGGAGGCCGGCGCTCTTACTCTTGATGAATCTATAGAGGAATTCGAAAAGGCGCTTGGATATATAAAGCTTTGCGAAAAAAAGCTTATCGCAGCTAAAGAAAGAGTAAGAATTCTGACCGAAAGTGATGATGGCTCGATAACTGATAAGCCATTTGATGAAGAATAATGAGACTTGACGTTTATCTTTGCGAAAACGGATTCGCCGCGAGCAGAACAGAGGCGAAGAAATTTATACTTTCGGGCTCGGTTAGCGTTAACGGAAGAGCTATCACAAAGCCTGCGTTCGAAATTGAAGATGATGCGGAGGTTTCGGTTGATAAAAGCTCTAAGAAATACGTAAGCCGCGGCGGACTTAAGCTTGAGGCTGCGCTGGACTTCTTTAACGTCGACGTAAAAGAAAAGCTTGCCATTGATATTGGAGCTTCAAGCGGAGGCTTTACGGATTGTCTTTTACAGCGAGGCGCAAAGCACGTTATAGCTGTTGATTCCGGCACGATGCAGCTTGTTTCTTCTTTGAGAGATGATGAGAGAGTTACATCAAAGGAAAATTTCAACGCAAGATATATGAGTCGTGAGGACCTTGAATATATTCCCGAAATTGCGGTTATGGACGTATCGTTTATTTCGGCAACCTATATAATTCGCCCGATTTATGAGGCACTTGCGGAAGGGGCGGATTTTATATGCCTTATTAAGCCTCAGTTTGAGGTTGGAAAATCAAACGTTGGTAAGGGTGGAATAGTCAAAAGCGAGGTGGCGCGTCTCGCGGCGGTAGAAAAGGTTATATCATACGCAAAGGAAATAGGATTTAAATATGTGAACCATATCACCTCTCCTATAATAGGCGGAGACGGTAATACCGAATATCTCGCGCATTTCAAAAAACAAAATTAAACGGTGAACTAAAATGAAAAAGATTTTTATAGTTACCAATCCAAATAAAGACGTTGATTATGCTATCACAAAAAAAACTGTCGAAATTTTAAAAAAATTCGGCGCTGAAGTATCGATGCCGATAGCTGAGAGAGAATCGGGAATAGTATCCTGTGATTACGTTTCCGCTCCTTCTCCCGATGCGGAGCTTGTGATAGTAATAGGAGGCGACGGTTCCTTTATTGACGCTGCGGCTTATGCAGAGCAAAATGACATTCCGATAATAGGCGTAAATCTCGGAAAGGTCGGTTATCTCAACGAAATAGAACCGAACGAGCTTGAGAGCCTGTCAAAAATATTCACAGGCGAATATAAGATAGTTACGAGAATGCTTCTTGGCGTGACGGTCACTGAAAACGAAAATGATATTTCATTTGAACGATACGCTGTTAACGACGTGGTTATTTCCAATCAGGAATATATGGGAATCTCGGATTTCGTCGTTTACAGCAAAGACGGAGGAGTAAGATACAGGGCGGACGGTGCGGTCTTTTCAACCCCTCAGGGCTCTACGGCGTATTCACTTTCAGCCGGCGGACCAATCGTATCTCATGATGCCGGCGCAATAATTTTGACACCTATAGCGCCTCATTCGTTCTTCAACAGAACTATCGTTTTCAGCGAAAATGAGGTTATAAAGGTTAAAAACACGTCGAATAAGGCTCTTAACGTTTCTCTTGACGGCAGACTCGTTTACAAGCTCAATTCCGGAGATAAGATATCGGTAAAGGCATCGGATAAAAAACTAAAGGTAATGACTTTCGAAAACAATAATATGTTTTCAAATCTATTCAGCAAAATGCAAATTCTGGAGGATATAATATGAAGAGTTTACGTCAGCAAAAAATACTTGAAATAATCAGAAATTACGATATCGATACCCAGGAAGCCTTGATAGAAAAGCTCGGTGAAGCGGGATATACCGTTACACAAACTACCATTTCAAGAGATATAAATCAATTAAAGCTCGTAAAAGCGATAACTGCCTCCGGCTCGTATAAATACATAGTACCCGACGTAAAGCGCGAAAACAACAAAACCGTTATGAATTCCGCGCTTACGGATGCGGTTATAAAAATAGAGTCAGCAAAAAACATCGTTGTTGTAAAAACGCTTTCCGGTATGGCTAATGCAATTGCCGTCTGTGTTGATTCATTGAATCATAATGAAATCGTTGGCTCTGTTGCCGGTGACGATACTATAATAATCGTTACTAAGGATGATGACATTGCCGAGGCAATGACGGTTAATTTGAAGACAGCTTTTAAATTCATTTAAATTCGGAGATAAAATGCTTAATTCGTTACACATAGAAAATATTGCGGTAATAAAGTCGGTTGATATTGACTTTACCGAGGGCTTTTCCGCGCTTACCGGAGAAACGGGCGCGGGCAAATCCATAGTAATCGATAGCATAAATATGCTTCTCGGAAAGAAAACCGAAAAGGAGATTATACGTAAGGGTGAAGAGCGCGCAATGGTGAGCGGTTTGTTTTCATCGCTTTCAGATTATGCGTTATCTTCCTTTGCCGAGATAGGAATAGAGCCCGATGAGGATGGAGCAGTTCTTATCCAAAGGAGTATATCGGCAGACGGTAAATCGCAAGTAAAGATCAACGGCAGAACGGTTAGCCTTGCCGTCTTAAAATCGGTTTCACCTGTGCTTGTCAATATTCACGGGCAGAGCGATACCCATGCGCTTTCGTCGGCAGAAAACCACATATCGATACTTGATACGTTTGCTTCGAATACGGAATTGCTCTTAAAATACCGGGAAGCATATACTGAATATGAGAATCTACGCAAGGAGATAAAATCAATTTCCGAGCGTGAAAGCGAGCGCATAAGGTATGCCGAGATTCTCGAATATCAAATAAAGGATATAGATTCCCTCGAGCTTCATGATGGTGAAGAAGAGGAGCTTATAGATAAGAAGCTCAAAATTAAGAACAGCGAGAGAATTACGAAGCAATCGGCTTTCGCGTATAAGGCCTTGAAGGGAAGTGAAAAAGGAAGTATTTCATTTCTCCTCGACAGAACAACTCTGGCGCTGACCTCCATTTCAGACGTAATACCGCAGTTTTCCGAGTATTCCGAGAGACTGCGTGATATTCTTTATCAGGTTGATGATATCGCCGAAGAGGTTTACGCAACAATCGAGGATGCGGAAGAAAATCCTACCGAAAAGCTGAATGAGATTGAATCGCGTTTAGATAAAATATCAAAAATAAAAAGAAAATACGGATTAACCATAAAGGAAGTTCTTGAATTTCGTGAGAAATCGTACGTCGAGCTTGAAAAACTTAAAAATTCAGATGACGTATTGAAGGAGCTTACCTCGAAAGCGGAAAAGGCATACGAAAAAGCCGTCGATATCGCTTCTAAAATTCATAAAAAGCGCATTGAGAGCGCAAAGAGTCTTGAGAAGGCAGTATGCGAAACGCTTGAATTCCTCGATATGCCAAAGGTTACGTTCATAATAGATATCAAGGAGTCCTTTGAAGGCGGAGTAAAAAAGCTCTTAAAGAACGGAACGGATAGCGTGGAATTTCTCATAAGCGCCAACAAGGGAATGGACGCAAAGCCTTTATCTAAGATTGCCTCGGGCGGTGAGCTTGCAAGAATAATGCTTGCGCTTAAGAGCGTAATTGCGGATAAGGACGGCGTTATGACTATCGTCTTTGATGAAATTGACGCAGGCGTCTCCGGAAAAACGGCGCGCAAAATAGGTATAAAAATGCAATCTCTCGCGGCGAGTACGCAGCTCTTCTGCGTTACGCACAGCGCTCAGATCGCCTCGCTTGCGGATTGTCATTTTCTTATAAATAAATCGGATAAAAACGGAATAACCGAAACCTCGGTAACCCTTCTTCGCGATGAAGGAAGAATTGACGAGCTTTCGAGAATTCTCGGAGGAATAAACGTAACCGATGCTCAAAGAGCGGCGGCGGTCGATATGCTTAAGGAAAGAGAAATTTATAAAAACAGCTAAAGGGTTTTATGAATTGAATTTCGAAGAAGCTTTGAACAAGCATAATATTAAATACGTTTGTAACCTTTCAACATCAAGGCTATCATCCATAAAAGCAGGGGGAATAGCAAAATACGTTGTTTATCCCATAAACGTTACGGAAATAGCGCTGTCAATAAAGATTTGCGAGTCCTTCGCATATAGATACAAGATGATAGGAGCATCTACCAATACGTTCTTTTCTGATAACGGTTTTGACGGCGTAATAATATGCACCAGACGTTTTAGCAACATAAAATTTTCCGATACATACGTAATTGCAGATGCGGGTATATCTCTTGCAAAGCTTTTAAAGAATGCTTGCGAAAACGGAATATATCTCGCCGAGGGGCTTTACGGAATACCGGGAACTCTCGGAGGCGCTGCAGTAAATAACGCCGGCGCTTACGGAGCTTCACTGTCGGATATCTTTGAATACGGATATTTTTATGACGTGAATAATGCTAAATATCTGAGGCTCGATTCGAACGAGCTTGAGTTTTCATACAGAAGCTCGATTTTAAAGAGTAAAAATCTCGTCCTTCTTAAAGCGATACTCAAGGGTACACGCAAGGATTCGTCGGAAATTAGCCGTTCCTTTGAGCAAGTGATGAAAAAGCGCAAGGATTCGCAACCGTCACTCCCAAGTCTTGGAAGCTTTTTTAAGCGAAATCAAGGGGTTATACCTTCTCATCTTATTGACAAGGCAGGACTTAAAGGACTTTCGTTCGGCGGTGCTGAAGTAAGTCAAAAGCATGCGGGATTCATAGTTAACACCGGGAATGCGACGGCAACGGATATTGATACGTTAGCTAAAAAAATAGAAAAGATAATTTTGGAAAAATATAACGTCACTCTATTAAGGGAGGCGGAGCTCGTAGAATAAAACAGGAGGGAAAAACATAATGTCTTTTTCGTATGAAGTAAAAGAAACTATTATGAAAACAAAATATAAAAGTCCCTGCTGCAGACGAGCGCTTTTTCAAGGTATACTAACGTCTAAGGGCTATACCTCCGATACGACGGTTTATATTAATCTTGAAAACATGGATATGATTGAATACGTCGGGGGACTTATAAAAGAATTCTTTGGCAAAGATATAACTGCCTCATCGCTTCCTACGGGTGGCAGAGGAAAAAGACTTTCGTTTTTAGGTAAAGCTCAGGCGGCTTTTCTTCTCGCTCTTGATAAACAAAAAAATCCGTATCAAAAGAAATGTCCATATTGCACTTCTGCGTTTCTTCGTGGCGTTTTCTTTGCGTGTGGAAGAATTTCGGATCCGAACAAGCAATTCTGCCTTGAATTTTCACTCGGAAATCGTTTAGAATTGCTTTCCGAAGAATTTGATTCTTTAGGATTTGAATTTAAGAGCGTAACGAGAAAAAACGAAAGAATATTATATACAAAAAACAGCGCGGTAATCGAGGATTTCTTCGCCGCGGCGGAGCTTAACGACGTTGCGTATGCGGTTATGAATAAAAAAATTGAAAATGAGTTCATGAACAACGCAAACAGAATAAGAAACTTTGACACCGTGAATATTTCAAAGGCAGTAGATGCCGCAAATCCTCAGTATCTTTTAATCAAGAAGCTCGTAGATAATGATTTGTTTGTTTTTTTGCCAAAGGAGCTGCACGAAACCGCAAAGCTTAGGCTGAACAATCCGGATATGTCATTAAGTCAGCTGGCGATACATTCCACCTCGCACATTTCAAAGTCCGGAATAACTCACAGAATGGCAAGAATAATGAAAATAGGAAAAGAAATACTCAGCAAAAATAATCTTTAAGAAAGGAGATTTCTATGGGAAGCTTTGTTCATTTACATTTGCATACCGAATATAGCTTGCTTGACGGCGCCGCAAGAATAAAGAGAATAGCCGAGAAGGCAAAGGCTGACGGACAGACGGCGGTTGCTATAACCGATCACGGCGTAATGTACGGCGCTGTTGAATTTTATGATGAGATGAAAAAGAACGGGATTAAGCCGATTATAGGATGCGAGGTATACGTTGCCCAAAGAAGTCGCCTTGATAAAAACGGAAAAGCTGATTCATCCGGAAATCATCTTATTTTGCTTTGCAAAAACGAGACCGGATACAGAAATCTTTGCTATATGGTTTCCGAAAGCTACGTAAACGGCTTTTATATGAAGCCGAGAATCGATATGGAGCTTTTAAGAGAACATCACGAAGGACTCATTGCGCTTTCTGCGTGTCTTGCGGGAAAAATTCCACAGCTGATACTTGCGGGAAGTATGCCCGAGGCTGAAAAATACGCTCTTGAGATGAAGGAGCTCTTCGGCGATGACTTCTATCTTGAGCTGCAGAATCACGGAATGGACGATCAAAGAAAAGTAGCCTTCGGATTAAAGATAATAAGTGAAAAATGCGGTATTCCGATGGTTGCGACGAACGACGTGCATTACGTTGACAGGAATGATGCCGATACTCAGGCAACGCTTCTTTGTATTCAGACCAATAACTGCATTACAGATGGCAGACCCTTCGGATTTGAAAGCAACGAATTTTATTTTAAGACCGAGAAAGAGATGTCGGCTCTGTTTTCGCAGTATGAGGGAGCTATAGAGAATACCGTCAAAATAGCGGAGAAATGTAATTTTGACTTTGATTTCGATAAGCTCCATTTGCCTGATTTCAAAGCTGAAAATGGCAAGTCACACAAAGAAGCTCTTCGTGAGAATGCTTACCGCGGATTTGACCGGCACGAGAAAAACGGCAGATTTACATTTAAAAAGCATAAAAAAGAAGAATATATAGAGCGCTTGGCATACGAGCTCTCGGTTATAGATACAATGGGCTTCAACGCTTACTATCTTATAGTCAGTGATTTTGTTGCCTATGCTAAGCGAAACGATATTCCCGTTGGACCGGGAAGAGGCTCGGGAGCGGGAAGCCTCGTTGCGTTCTGCGTTGGAATTACTGACGTAGACCCTATGGAATTCGACCTGCTCTTTGAAAGATTTTTAAATCCCGAGCGTGTTTCTATGCCCGATTTTGATATTGATTTCTGCTATAACAGGCGTGAAGAGGTCATAGATTACGTAAAGAGAAAATACGGTGACGATAAGGTTGCTCAGATAACCACGTTTGGAACTCTTGCCGCGCGTGCTGCCGTAAGAGATGTCGGACGAGCATTAGGTATGCCTTATGCAAGAGTAGATACTGTTGCAAAACTTATCCCGCGTGAGATGAATATAACTATCGAGGATGCTTTACGCTCAAAGGAGCTTAAGGCGCTTTACGACGAGGATTCGGATGTAAGAAGGCTTATTAACATAAGTAAAAGTCTCGAGGGAATGCCAAGACACGCTTCAACTCATGCGGCGGGCGTGGTAATAACGGAAAAGCCTACGTACGAATACGTTCCTTTGTCGTATAGCGGAACAGGTATAGTAACTCAGTTCGATATGAACACCGACGCAAGACTCGGTCTTGTCAAGTTTGATTTTTTAGGACTTCGCTATATAACCGTACTGCACGACGCAGAGCTTGAAATTAGAAAAACAAATCCCGAGTTTTCGCTTTCAAAGGTTCCGTTTGACGATAAAAAGACATTTGCGCTTCTTTGCGAGGCAAAGACAAACGGCGTGTTTCAGCTTGAATCAGGCGGAATGAAGCAGGTTCTTTCAAAGCTCATGCCCTCAACGCTTGAGGACGTTATAGCTGTAATTGCCCTATACAGACCCGGTCCTATGGATTCAATAGATTCATTTATTGCGAGAAAGCACGGCAAAGAGGAAATAACTTACGCAATACCCGAGCTTAGTCAGATTCTTGACGTAACCTACGGCTGCATAGTTTATCAGGAGCAGGTTATGCAGATATGCAGACTTCTCGCGGGATATTCTTACGCAAGAGCAGATATCGTTCGCAGAGCAATGTCAAAAAAGAAAACTGACGCTATGAACGCTGAGCGCGAAAGCTTCATTTCGGGATGCGTGGAGCGTGGAATAGATTCTGAAGCCGCCAACGGAGTATTTGACGATATGGTAGGCTTTGCGAAATATGCGTTCAACAAGAGCCATGCCACCGCATACGGCGTAATATCTTATCAAACCGCATATCTTAAAGCGCATTATCCCGCCGAATATTTTTCGGCGCTTCTTTCAAGCGTTCTTGATAATCAGGCAAAGCTCCGTGAATATATCGTCGATGCGGCTAAATTCGGTGTAAAGGTCCTGCCGCCGGACGTTAATACAAGTATGTCCGATTTCTCGGTATCCGAGGGAGCTATACGATTTGGACTTCTTGCAATCAAAAACGTTGGAAGGCATTTTACCGAAGCTATAGTGAGAGAGCGCTCGAGAGGAAAATATAAGAGCTTTGACGACTTTGTGTCAAGACTTGCCGACAGTGATATCAACAAAAGAACGCTTGAATCATTTATAAAATGCGGCGTATTCGACTCTCTCGGTGTGCCGAGAAGCGCTCTTATATCTTCCTATGAGGATATACTTGAATCGGAGCAGGGCAGAAGAAGAAACAATATTTCGGGACAGATGGATATGTTTTCCTTAGTCAGCGTAGATGTTTCCGAAAAAAAGAGCGGATATCAGTATCCGGATGTACAGGAGTATTCACTCAAGGAGCTTTTGCTTCTTGAAAAAGAAAGCTCGGGAATGTATTTCTCGGGGCATATGATAGATGACTATTCTGCTCACATAGAGTCCTTGGAGCTTAACAGTATCTCGGATATAGCGAATGCCACGGCAGATGACGCTGAGCTTTTTGAAAAATACCACGACTCCGTAAAGGTTCGTATAGCCGGTATAATTACGGCAAAAAGAACAAAAACTCTCAAAAACGGAGACGTTATGGCATTTATAACGGTTGAGGACCGCATAGGTGAGATTGACGTTATAGTTTTCGCAAAAAAATATGCTTCGGTTGCCGATGAGCTTAACGTAGAAAATGCTGTAATTATTGACGGCAGAGTGAGCGAAGAGGACGGGGAGCCGAACAAAATCATTTTATCCGATCTCAAGCCCTTGGAGAGCAATTCAACGTTCAAAAAGTCAGAGCAGGCAGCGGAAAGAGAAAATAATCCTAAAATCACAGCTGATGCCGAAAGAAAGATATATATAAAGCTTGCGGCATTTTCAGAGGATGCTTTGATACCTTTATACAGACTTGCGAATTTGAATCCCGGTAAGTCATCGATAATCCTTTACGATGCTATCCAAAAGAAGTATATCGCTATGAAGCACGTTACAATAAGCTCTCAAAACGAGGTTATTGAAAGGCTTAAAGGGGCATACGGAAGTGAAAACGTTGTCGTAAAATAAAAGTTTATTTACAATTTGTGTTATTGACATCGCATACAAATAGTTGTATAATATCATAGGCTTAAATATTTTGGAAGGAGATTGAGTTTTTATGACAGTGCTTGATTTAATTTTGCCAATCATAGTTGTAATCGGTTTTCTGTTGGGATATAAAAAGGGCTTTTTCGAAACCGTAACAAAGCATCTTAAGCTTGTTTTTGCGTTATGCTTGACAATTCTTACTGCGGCGCCGATAATCAATACGTGGACAAGGCCTTTCTTTGCGGGAAAGGTTGAGGGGTGGATATATTCATCCTTGCTTGAAAACTGTCCCGATATAACTGCTGAAACAGCATCGGATTCCTTGCCTATGCTCATTAAGCTCATGGCAAATCTTTTCAAGGTTGATTTCAGCGGAGCAGAGCAAGCAAACAGCGCTGAGGAGGTGCTTTCGGCTATCTCTAAGGAAATGTCGCTTCCCGTCGGAAATCTTATCGCCGTGGTAGTTACTTACGTTGCGCTGTTTATCGTATCTCTTGTTTTAACAAAGATTATTTTAGCTATTCTTAATAAGCTCGTAAAAAAAGGTCTTTTGGGACGACTTAATAAGTGGCTCGGTCTTTTGTTCGGCGGTATGCTTGCCGCTATATCCGCTTGTATAATTTCAAGCATAGCATATAGAATTTCTCCCGAGTTTGCGGACGGTGCTATTTCAACGTTCTTCAGAAATATCAATCCATTCGCGATTCTTATGAAATTCTGATTTAAATAAAATTATTTTAGGTGTAACAAATGAATTTACCAATGTGTGTCAGGTGCAAAAAGCGCCCTGCGGCAGTTTTTATAACTAAAAATGAAAACGGAAATACTACAAACGAGGGTCTTTGCTTCGTTTGCGCCCATGAAATGGGCATAAAACCCCTTGATAATATGCTTAAGCAGATGGGAATGTCCGAGGAAACAATTGAATCAATGTCGGGCGAGCTCGAGGATGCTATGGCGGAGGTATCGGAAAATATGCTTGACGTTCCCGAGCAGGATGACGGAGGCGCTCCGGCGATTGATTTAAATAAATTTTTCTCCGGACTCGGCTTCGGTCCTATGAATCCTTCTGCTATGAACAACAAGGGAACTAAAAAAGAGAAAACAAAGAAGGAAGAGATACCTAAGGAAAAGGAACGCAAATTCCTTAGTATGTACTGCACTTCGCTTACAAATAAAGCCTCGGAGGGAAAAATCGACCGTATCGTTGGCAGAGACAGAGAGCTCGAAAGAGTTATTCAGATACTTTGCAGAAGGCAGAAGAACAATCCCTGCCTTATCGGTGAGCCCGGCGTAGGAAAAACAGCTATCGCCGAGGCGTTAGCCCAGAGAATTATTGATAAAAACGTTCCCGAGAAGCTTGTGGATTCTGAGGTATGGCTTCTTGACCTTACCGCTCTTGTTGCGGGAACGCAATTCAGAGGTCAGTTTGAGTCGAGAATTCTCGGTCTTATAAAGGAAGTTAAAACCGCAGGTAACATAATTCTCGTTATAGATGAGGTTCATAACATTGTCGGCGCAGGAGATTCCGAGGGAAGCATGAGTGCGGCTAATATGCTTAAGCCTGCCTTGTCACGCGGAGAAATACAGGTTATTGGCGCTACGACTCTTAAGGAATACAGAAAATACATTGAAAAGGACAGCGCTCTTGAGCGCAGATTCCAGCCCGTTATGGTGAACGAGCCCTCAATTGATGAAACTGTTGAAGTAATTAAGGGCATTAAGGGATATTACGAGCGTTATCACGGAATTGCGATAACAAATGAGGTTGCAAGAGCTGCCGTAACTCTTTCGGAGCGTTATATTACGGATAGATTCTTGCCCGATAAGGCTATCGACCTTATTGACGAGGCGGCATCACGCGCGGCGCTTTCATCACCCGAGATAAACGAGAATAACCGTAATATCAAGGCGATAACCGAGCTTAACGCTAAAAAGTCCGAGCTTGAGGCTTTACTTGAAAAGCCGGACGGTCAGACAGAGGAAAATTACAAGAATCTTGCGGATCTGAAGGTACAGCTCTTAAGACTTGAGGAAAGACAAAAGGAAATCGCCGAGATTATTTCAGGTCTTAAGCTTTCCGTAAACGACCTCGCAAACGTTGTTGAAATATGGACAGGCATTCCCGCATCCGATATTAAAGAGGGTGAGATGGGTGAGCTTATCGGCTTGAAGGAGCGTATTTCCGCTCAGCTTATAGGACAGGAAGAGGCTGTCGATGCGGTTGTACGCGCGGTTAAGAGAAAGAGAACGGGTATATCCTACAGAAGAAATCCGGTTTCTATGATATTCGCAGGTCCTACCGGCGTTGGAAAAACCGAGCTTGTCAAGGTTCTTTCGGCGGAGCTCTTTAAGCAGCCCGAGGCTCTTATAAGACTTGATATGTCGGAATTTATGGAGAAGTTTGCGGTTTCGAGAATTATCGGAGCTCCTCCCGGATACGTTGGATACGATGAAGCGGGACAGCTTACGGAAAAAATAAGAAGACGCCCCTATTCCGTTGTTCTTTTTGATGAGATCGAAAAGGCTCATCCCGACGTTTTGAATATCCTTCTTCAAATTCTTGACGACGGTAAGATTACGGATGCACAGGGAAGAGTCGTTAATTTTGAGAACACCATTATCATTATGACGACAAATGCGGGAAGCGAAAAGGCATCATCTATTTCAGGCTTCTCGGAAAACCGCGAGGTTATGGCAAAGGAGAAAACCGAAAAGGCACTCTTTGGCTTCCTTCGTCCCGAATTTATAAATAGGATAGACGAGATAATAACCTTCAGTCATCTTACAAAGGAAAACTTTGAAGCAATAGCCCGTATTATGTTATCAAAGCTTACGGAGTCAATGGACGATAAGGGTATACGCCTTACTTACACGGATGCGCTCATTTCATATATTGCGGATAAATCCTTCTCGGAAAAATTCGGAGCCCGCAATATGAGAAGATTTATAGAGCGTAACGTTGAGGACCTAATTGCTACGACTATAGTTGACAGCTATCCCGAAAAGATAATCGGCGCGCACCTTGACGTTGATAATGACAAGGTTACAATTAAGACAATATAATAGTATTTTTCTAAAAAACAGGAGATAAAAGATGGCAGAATGTAATCACGATTGTTCCAACTGCTCCAGCAAATGCTCGAAAGAGTCATTTCTTGAGCCCGGGAACAAGGCAAGTAACGTAAAAAGAGTTATAGGTGTTGTCAGCGGTAAGGGCGGAGTTGGAAAGTCGCTCGTTACCTCTATGATGGCAGTCACAATGAACCGCAGAGGATACAAGGCGGCTATTCTCGATGCGGATATCACAGGTCCTTCAATTCCGAAAGCATTCGGTCTTAAGGGCGGTAATATTCAAGGCTCGGAGCTTGGAATGTTTCCCGCTATAACAAAAACGGGAATTGAGGTTATGAGTTTAAACCTTCTTGTAGACGAGGAAACAAAGCCTGTCGTATGGCGCGGTCCGGTTATCGCGGGAACTGTTAAGCAGTTCTGGAGCGAGGTTGTGTGGAATGAAGTAGATTTTATGTTCGTCGATATGCCTCCCGGAACAGGTGACGTTCCGCTGACGGTATTCCAGAGCCTTCCTCTTGACGGTATAATCATAGTTACAAGTCCTCAGGAGCTTGTATCGATGATAGTTGAAAAGGCAGTAAATATGGCTTCTCTTATGGACATTCCCGTGCTTGGCTTGGTCGAAAACTATAGTTATATCGTTTGTCCCGACTGCGGCAAGGTTATCCGTCCTTACGGTGAAAGCAAGATTGAGACTCTCGCCGCAAATTACGGCACCGAGGTTCTCGCAAAGCTTCCTATTGATACCGACCTCGCTTCTCAGTGCGATAAAGGGCTTATCGAGCTGTTTGAGGGCGAATATATGGAGCGTGCCGCTGATATAATTGAGAAAAAGCTTGTTAAATAAACTATTAAGAACAATCGTTTTTTTGATTTAAGGAACAGAATAAATTAAACAGAATGAATGTTTGAGCGAGGTGCGGTGAATCCCCCTCGCTCCGCTTTTTATATGAATTTCCGGATTAAAAATTCTTAATTCCAATACCAAAACTTGACAATAAAGTATATTCTATGCTAAAATAATCGCAGATAGTTACTATTACGTATAAGCAAAAATAGAAATTCCGGAGATAATTATGAAAAGAATTTTATGTTTGATTCTGATTTTTTGTACCTTATGCTTGAATATGGTATCTTGCGCAAAACATGAGAAACGTCAATATGCAAAAGATTTAAACGAAGCGATAGCAGCCGAGAATTTTGAGACGGTAAGGCAGATCATCGCCGAATGTCCCGACTCGGTAAATACATATCCTACCGTAGCTCCGGGCTGGTGGCAGGCTGAAATGTTGATGACTACTATATATTATCCATTATCAGAGGCTTGTAAAACCGGTAATTTAGAAATGGTTAAATTACTCGTTGAAAGCGGAGCGGATGTGAACAGTCACAACCCTGACCGGTATGTAGTAACTCCGATACACGTAGCATTGTTGTTTAACGAAGGCGAATGGTACGATATCGTTATGTATCTAATAGATAATGGAGCATCAATTGATTATATCAATAAAGACGCCGATGGAAAAGGGGCTATGCTTATAGACATTATTGAATGGCGGATTAATGAATCGGAAGAAGATGAGAAAAATTTAGATAAGCTATTCGCTTATGTGTTAGAAAATTGCGATACAACAAATGTAAACTGGCCCAGAGTTATATTCCAGGCGGTATCTTGGGAAAGGCACAATATGACACAAATGCTTATAGAAGGCGGATACTGTGATGTTAATGAACGTTACTCCGGTAAAACTCCATTAATGTATGCAATCAGCAGGTCCGACGCAAAGATGGTTAAATATCTCTTAGATAACGGTGCGGATATAAACGCCGTTGACGAGGATGGAAAAACTGTTTTTGACTATGTCGCGGAATGTGACAACGAAGAAATAAAAGCTCTTTTCAAATAATTTAATCTAAAGGATAATAAAATGAAAAAGATAACTTGTTTTATTTTGATTATTGTTTTTGTTTGTGTTGGTTTTACTTCTTGTAGAAAATATACAAAAACAGGAGAGAATTCATATATACTAAAGACATTAAATACATGCTCCGTTCGTGGCATAGAAAATTTTAGTAAAGTTGTCGACAGTGATAACCTGTGTGAAAATCTTCTCCCGAGTGATTTTTTGGAAAAATATAACTACATAGATGGAGATTATTATTTATACGTAAGGTTTAGACTTATATACAAACCTCAAAAAAATATAAGCAAGGCTCTTATGTACTTGACTTACGATGATGAAACGTACTTGGAAGCGAAAAAAGATGTCCTGTCTTGGGATTTGGACTTTGAAAATATACACCAGATAGGTGGATATCTTTTTTATCAAAACACAGAATTGTTTTCCTCTCAAGTTGTGACCGAAGTTAATGAAAGTTCAGAAAAGCCAAATAAGGTATTGCCGAGAGGTTACACGATGATTGGTTATAATGATGACAAAAAAACGATTGTATTTTTCGGAAAGATAGATGAAAATGAAATGACAAATTCATTTGAAGATCACATTCGAGAGTACTACGGAGAATGGTACGAATTTTCTTAATCACTTCCTATAAATAAGCTACTATATGATATTGAACCCAATCGTAATAATGTATTTTAATACGTAATAACTAAAGACTATAAAACTCTGTGCATATAAGAAAGGGGATAAGAATGAAGAAAACAATATCATTTGTATTATTATTGTTCGTGTTGCTTTCGTCGACCGGATGTATTAAAAAAGGATATTCTAATCATGAATATTCAGGTGAATATTCGGATTTATATACAGTGGCTATAAATAGTGTGTTGTGGAACAATGGACATTCATTTAGCGCTGATCAATATGCCGATCCGAAAATTGAAATAATTGATAGTGATGAGTATGGCAGAATTTTATTTACATATTATGAGAAGTATTATGCAGGTGCCGGTATTTCACATTCTGCGTTAATTGTTTTGCAAAGTTCGAATGAAAAAGAAGTATTTTATTATGAAGACGCTAATTACATTGTTAAGGAGCAAACATTATATACGCAGAGCATAAAAGCGTTCGAAAGTGCAGAAATCGAACAGTTAAAATTGGAAAACGATTGGAACAAGGAAATTAAATTTGATAAGTGTATCAAAAAAGAAATAAACAAACAAAAGCAGGTTATTCCCCATGAGGAAGAAATTAAAAATAGAATAGTTGATGAATTTAGTTTAATAGACAGAAAATACAGTTTGTTTACTCATTTTTTGACATACGATTCAAGTAATTCTAAGTTTATAATATATGGATATATAAGAATAGATGAAAAAGAAGGAACCTATTTTATTGCTTTAGCAGAAAGTGATAAAGACTCGCTTAAATCACTAAAATTTCTTGTGCCATTAGATGTATTTGATTATAAAAACGATTTTATCGAATTCAAAGAAGAAAATAATTGGTATATTGAGTAATGCTCTATATAACGTTTCTCTCGCTTAGAAGAAATTCCGGGCGAGAGTTTTTGTTTTTATTTCTTTATTAAATTTATTTTTCGCATAAGTTACGACAAATATTTCATATTAACGGTGATAAAATATAATCGACAGATTTAAAGAAAAGGCTCATTGTACGCCTGTTCCTTTGCAAATTCACATAACTCTAAATTTGTGTAACGGAGTTAAAGCTTTGAAAACATTATACATAGACGTATATTTTTTGATTAATTTTACGGTTGATCTTTTATCACTTTATTTCGGGGCACTGTTTGCGAAGATAAAAAGCAGTGTTAAAAGGCTGATATCGGCATCGTTAATAAGCGCAGTATTTGCGTGCGCCGTGGTTTTGAGCGACGTAAAGGGAATTTTTTATATTTTTGCGCTGATATTAAATGCCGCTTCAATTACGGTCGTTTTTTGCGGTAAAATCACTTTGATACGGCAAATTAAGCTATTTATTTCTTTTTTGATATTTGAAACCTTGATTGGCGGCTTCGTTGCATTTATATATGCTTCTCTCGACCGTTATTTTTATCCGTTGTTTGAAAACGGAACGATCGGCGCGGAGAATAAGAATTTGATACTTCTTGCGCTGCTTATAATTTTGGCTTACGGAATTCTGCGTTTGCTTCTCATAATTTTCGTCGGTACAAAAACGGAGGTTAACACAAGGTTAAAAATCTCGCTTTTAGGTAAAGAAACGGTTACCGATGCTTTGGTGGATAGCGGAAATTTGCTTTCCGATCCTATAGACTCTACTCCCGTGGTTATAGTAAAACGCTCGGCACTTTCTGATTTGATAGGAAATAAAAGTATTTTGGAAGATGAAAGATTCAAAACTAAAATTCGCATAATACCAACGAAAACCGTAGTCGGAGAAAAGGTTTTTATGGGGATAAGGAGCGATTATATCAGCATAGGTAAGGAAGATTTTAAATTTGAAAACACTATTATTGCTATTGATGAAGAGGAGGGAACCTTCGGAGGATACTCGGCTCTTTTACCGTCGTGCTTTTTAGAGGGTACATAGAAAAATGAATATTTTTGCAAAATTTAAAAGATTTATCCGAAAGATTTTCGGAAAAAACTCGGTTTACTATATAAACGGAAGTGAAACGCTGCCTCCGCCTCTCGATACAGAGGAAGAGGAAAGAATGATTGCAAATATAAGCTCGGATTACGCAAGGCAGGCTTTGATTGAGCATAATTTACGCCTTGTCGTATACATTGCAAAGCGGTTTGAAAACACCGGGGCGGGAATTGAGGAGCTGATATCGATAGGTACGGTAGGACTTATCAAGGCGGTATCGAGCTACAACAGTGAGAAAAATATAAAAATCGCAACCTACGCTTCACGCTGCATTGAAAATGAAATACTTATGTTTATAAGGAAAAGCTCGCAGAGAAAAAAAGAAATTTCCATTGACGAGCCGCTAAGCGTTGATTATGACGGAAATGAGCTTTTGCTCTCGGACGTTCTCGGCAGTGAGCCCGACTCGGTTTCGAAAGCGATGGAGGAGGACGAGGAAAGAAAAATTTTAAGAGATGCGGTTATGGATCTTTCGGAGCGTGAGAGAATAATAATCGAAATGCGGTTTGGACTTTTTGGAAAACGGGAGCTAACGCAAAAGGAGGTAGCGGATGAATTGGGCATTTCTCAAAGCTACATATCACGACTTGAGAAGAAAATAATGCATAGATTACGCAAAAAAATCGAGGAGAAAATCTGAAATTCTACATAGTTAACCTAAAAGCAAAATAAAAAACACAAATAAAAAACTATTTTTTTGAAAAAACTATTGCAAAATATAAAAATGTGTGATATAATGTCTAAGTATTAAAATGAATAACTATGTAAAGAGGTGTTAAAATGAAGGCAGGAATACATCCCGAATGCAAAGAAGCTACCATCAGATGTGCTTGTGGTGAGACTGTTAAGACTCATTCTGTAAAGGGTGATCTCAACGTTGAAATTTGCTCCAAGTGCCATCCTTTCTATACAGGTAAGCAGAAATTTGTAGATGCAGGCGGACGCGTTGACAAGTTCAAGAAGCGTCTTGCAATGACTAAATAATCATTGCCGAAAGAGTGTGGATAGTCACTTTGATAATCCACGCTCTTTTTTCATTATTTAGTACGAAAAGGAGGTTTTTATGGAAGAAAATGCAATAAAGCAAGCGATACTTGTCTCTGTGGTAAAGAATACTTCCGAGCTTGAGGAAGCCGAAAGAAGCCTTGATGAGCTTGAAAGACTTCTTGAAACCGCCGGAGGAGAAGCAATTGCGCGAGTAATACAGGTTAAGCCGACCTTCGATCCGAGAACGGTTATCGGAAGCGGTAAGGTTACCGAAATTAAAGAGCTTGCTGTGGCAAACGAGGCGGAGCTTGTCGTTTTTGATTTCGAGCTTTCTCCTATGCAGATAAGAAACCTTGAAGATGATATAGGCATCGACGTTATAGACAGAAGTATGCTTATTCTCGATATTTTTGCGCTTCACGCAACCTCGGGCGAGGGAAAGCTTCAGGTAGAGCTTGCCCAGCTGAAATATACAGCACCCCGTCTTGTAGGTAAGGGAGCAAGGCTTTCGCGTCAGGGCGGTGGAATAGGTACTCGAGGTCCGGGTGAGACTCAGCTTGAAAGTGACAGACGCCATCTTCATACAAAAATCGCCTCTCTTGAATCAAGACTCCGTGAGCTTGAGCATAACAGAAACGTTATGCGTGTACAGAGAGATAAAAGCGGTCTTACCAAAATTGCCGTCGTTGGATATACCAATGCGGGAAAATCAACCTTGCTTAACAAGCTTACTGGCGCTTCGGTTCTTGCTGAGGATAAGCTTTTCGCAACGCTTGATCCCACAACGAGAAAATTACTTCTTCCTTGCGGAGAAACGGTTCTTCTTACCGATACCGTAGGATTTATAAGAAAGCTTCCTCATCACCTTGTAGAAGCGTTTAAATCTACGCTTGACGAGGTTAAGTATGCTGACATTTTGATGATAGTATCGGATATTACGGACCCCGAGGTCAGCGAGCATCTTGAGGTTACAGAGGGAATTATATCCGAGCTTTCGGCGGAATCAAAGCCACGCATATACGTTTATAACAAATGCGATAAGCTGGGCGAGACCTATTATACCGTACCTCAGGAGAATACGGTCATCATTTCGGCAAAGGAAGGAAAGGGAATAGACAAGCTTCTCGATACCATAGAAGCCGTTATACACGACGGAAAGGTTGAATGCGAGCTTCTTATTCCTTATACCGAGCAATCCAAGGTGAGCGTTTTATACGATAACTACACGGTTCTCGGCGTTGACTATATCGATACAGGTATTTCGGTAAAAGCGATACTTGGTCCCGAAGAGCGTGGAATGTTTGCGAAATATATAGTAAATTGAGGGTGCTTCGATGGATTCATATATTACTGTTAAAGAGCTTTCGGAATACCGTTTCGAAGATAGAAAATCTGTTTTTATAGGATATGCAAAGCCCGTAAGCCAAGAATCCGATGCAATAGAATTTATTCAAGCAGTAAAGAAAAAGCATCCCGATGCAAGACATTGGGTATACGCTTACGTTCTGCGTGAAAATTCTACCGCACGCTTTACGGATGACAGAGAGCCTCAGGGGACTGCGGGTATGCCCGTGCTTGATATAATAAGAAAAAACGGTGTTACCGATACGATAATAGTCGTTGTAAGATATTTCGGCGGAATTTTGCTCGGCACGGGCGGGCTCGTGCACGCATATACAGAAGCCGCTCTCGGAGCGCTTAAGGCTGCGAAAATTATCAAATACGATACTTACTCGGAATGTGAGCTTTCGGTGTCATATTCTGATTATCAAAAAATAGGCTTTACACTTACGGAATATGATTTTTATACTTTAGATACAGAATATTCCGACTGTGTCAAAATAACAGGCAGCGTTATTTCGTCGGCTTATGACGAGCTTTGCGAAAAGCTTTCCGAAATCACCTCGGGAAGATGCAAAACAATTTTTTTAAATAAAAAATACGATTTTCGTGAATAAAAAAGTGTTTTTATAATTACGTGTCGTATATTGAAGTAAAAGGAAGGAGGGATTTTTTTGATAAGCAAAGAAACTATTGACGAAATATTGCAAAGAACTGATATCGAGCAGCTGATATCGGGCTACGTTTCCTTGAAGCGCGCAAGCGATACGTACAAGGGACTTTGTCCTTTTCACAGTGAAAAAAGCCCTTCGTTCACAGTCTATCCAAAAACCGCAAGCTTTTATTGCTTCGGATGCGGAATAGGCGGAGATGCCGTTACCTTTATAAAGCAAATGGAGCATCTCGATTATCCCGACGCACTTCAGTTTTTGGCTAAGCGAGCCGGTATAACGATAATTGACAATGATAATAAGTACGTAAGAGAAGAAAAGAAATTCAACCGCGACAGAATGTTTAAAATGAACGTTGACGCGGCAAACTTCTTTCATAGAGCCTTGATGTCGGATAACCCCGAGGCAAAGGCAGCTCTTTCATACTTTACGGAAAAAAGAGGACTTGCGCTCAGCACAATAAAGCATTTTGGATTAGGATACGCTCCTAACAGCTTTGATGCTCTGCAAAACTACATGGTCGCAAAAGGCTACACAAAAGACGAGCTTGTAGCGGGTTTCCTTGCGGGAAAATCAGACAAGGGAACCTATTACGACGCTTTCCGCGGAAGAGTAATGTTCCCGATAATTGACGTTTCGGGAAACGTTATCGCCTTTGGCGGACGAGCTATGGATAACGAAACGAAGCCCAAGTATAAAAACTCCTCGGATACACCCATATACAAAAAGACACGACACGTGTACGCGCTCAATTTCGCAAGATTAGCCTGCCAGGAATCCTTGATACTTTGTGAGGGTTATATGGACGTTATAGCTTTACACGCGGCAGGTTTTACAAATGCGGTAGCAACGCTTGGTACGGCAATTACATCGGATCAAGCAAGACTTATGAGCCGATATACCAAAAAGGTCATTATCTGTTACGACTCGGACGAGGCGGGACAAAAGGCTGCCTCAAAGGCTCTTAAGGTTTTGAGCGACGTCGGTGTTGACGTAAGAGTCGTTAAGGTTCCCGGCTCTAAAGATCCCGATGAATATATAAAATCCTTCGGAAGCGATAAATTTACCGACGTGCTGAACGATGCTAAAATAGAGTTTGAATACAAAATGGAAAACGTTTTGGCGCGGTATGACGTAAACCTTCCGCAAGACAAGATAAAAATTCTATCTATACTTGAAAACGAAATTTCCGCAGTTTATTCTCAGGCAGAAAAAGATATTTACACTCAAATGCTAGCTAAAAAGCTTGACGTTGATCCTAAAAGCGTTAAGGCTGACGTTGCGAGAATTTCAGCAAAAAACGCAAGAGCTTATCGACAGGGCGAATCTCAGAAGGCTAAGCAAACCGCTCTTGGCTATCAAGATAAAGTTAATCCCGATTATGCAAAAGCTCCTGCGGTAGCAAAAAGTGAAGAGGTAATTTTAGGGCTTTTGCTATTGTTTGCCGAGCATAGAAAGATGGTTTTTGCAAATGATTTACTTAGTGAGAATGATTTCTTCACCGAGCTGAACAAAAGAATCTTCAAATACGTTAAAGAATCCTACGAAAACGATGACGTTTTCTCGGATCTAAATGAAATTTTCACGCCCGAGGAAGTGGGAAGAATTACAAAAATCAAGCTTTCCCGTATGAACCTTGCCAATAATGGTGACGACGTTCTTACGGAGAGTATAAATGCACTTAAAAGTTCTATGCAGAAAAAGAACGCTGAAAAGACGGTCAGCGCTGATGATCTCACAAAATTCATCAACAGTCTCAGAGCAGCGGAATAAAGTTTGCAAAGGAACAATGAAAGGAAGAAAAAAATGAGCAGAGAAAAAATTGACGTTAACGATTATATAGACTCCAAAAACGGAGGCGGCGTTGTAGAGTCCGGTATTATGAAGGCTCTTGAGGACATTGATTTTGATATAACTCAGGTTGACATCGATTCGGCAAATCCGGAGGATATTGAAAACGAGAACTTTAAGGAAATAGAACGCGACGTAAAGAATTACGAAAACGGCGAAAAGATGGAAAAGATTCTTTCTCAGGAAGGCTTAGCCATCGACGACCCCGTGCGTATGTATCTCAAGGATATAGGTAAAATTCCGCTTCTTACGCCCGAGCGTGAGGCTTATCTCGCGGAGCGTATTTCTCTTGGCGACAAGGAAGCAAAGGACGAGCTTACCGAGGCTAACTTAAGACTTGTTGTTAATATCGCAAAGCGTCACGTAGGTAAGGGTATGTACTTCCTTGATTTGATTCAAGAGGGAAATCTCGGACTTATGAAGGCAGTCGAAAAATTCGATTACAGTAAGGGATTTAAGTTCTCAACGTACGCTACTTGGTGGATAAGACAGGCTATTACAAGAGCTATTGCAGATCAGGCAAGAACTATTCGTATTCCGGTTCATATGGTTGAAACTATACACAAGGTTTCAAGAACGTCCCGTCAGCTACTCCAGGATCTCGGCAGAGAGCCCACCACAGATGAAATTGCCGAAAAGCTCGGCATGACTGCCGACAAGGTCCGTGAAATTATGAAAATTGCTCAGGACCCCGTTTCTCTCGAAACTCCCATAGGCGAAGAAGAGGACAGTCATCTCGGAGATTTCGTAGAGGACAGCGATTCACCCGCTCCATCTGATAGCGCGTCGTACGCTCTTTTGCGTGAACAGCTTTGCAACGTTTTACGTACCCTCACTCCGAGAGAAGAACAGGTAATTAAGCTCAGATTCGGACTTGAGGACGGCAGACCGAGAACGCTTGAGGAGGTTGGACGTCAATTCCAGATTACAAGAGAAAGAATTCGCCAAATAGAAGCAAAAGCATTAAGAAAGCTCAGACATCCCTCAAGATCAAAGACACTTAAGGATTATCTTGCAAACTAATAACAAAAATTGCCATTTAAAGATAGCGTTTTAAACAAAAAAACTCTTTGTACGTTGTTTATTGTGCTACTAATATTTAAAATCTTTGTTTTAAACGCTAAATCTCTTGACTTTTATGATTTTTTATTGTAAAATTATATGGTAATAATTTGTCTTTTCGGAGGAAAATTACATAATGAAAAAAATCATCAGCATGTTATTATGCCTTGTTCTCGCGGCATTTACTCTCGTAGGCTGTGGGAAAGATAGAATCGGAGATGAGCTTGACGATTCGATGAAGGGCTACGTTAAAGAAAATCTTACTTTGAATTTTTACATCGTAGGCGACCCTGATAACGATAACGCTACCGTTAACGCGCGTATTAGCAATTATACCGTTAAAAACTTCAATGCTAATCTTAACATCGTTTACGTTAATGAAAATGAGTATCAGGCAACTGTAATTCAGGCTCTTGACGCGGCTAAGTTAGCAATTGAAACCTCCGCTACGGATGAGAACTCCTTGAACGCGATAAAAAACAAGCCCGACTTCTTCCTTATCAACTCTCTTGAGATGATGACGGAGCTTTACGAAGCCGGTCACCTTGCTGATATAACAGAATTCTTCAAGCCTGAGTTGTACGAGCAAAGAGTAGAGCTTCATCCCGAGCAGAAGAATAAGTTCCACGCTGATCTCATTAAAAAATGCGAAGGTCTTAAGAATCAGATAGCTGAATCTCTTATGGAAGCATCAATTATACTTGAAGAGGTTTACAACGAGACAACGAGAGTTAATGAAACTCTTGAAAAGTATTATTGCGTTCCCAACAACAGAGTTGTGGGAAGTTATACGTATCTTCTTATCCATAGAGATACAGCAGAGCAGATTGGATACGTTGGCAGCTCGAGTCAGCTCGCAGCGCTCAATACGTGGGAAGCAACAGCGGAGCTTAGAGCTGCTATTGAGGAAGCTATCGCCGACGGACGCCTTGATCCTAACTCGAGCGTTGAAGATTACGTAAAGATCGTTGACGGTAAGTATGAAGATAAGGCAATGTATGAGAACGGCACCTATCATGACGATGATAAAAAGTACGCTTGTAATATACTTGCGTATCCCGAGGTTGCAGGCTTCTATGATACTGTTTCCGCGGATGAAACAAACGTAGAAAACGTTTTTGATTCCGTTTTTGCTGTTAACAAATACGCAGATACCGATAGAGTAATGGAAATTATCTATGCTCTCAATACCGATAATATTCTCCATAATTATCTTCAGTACGGTGTTCAGGATACAAACTACAGAGTTAATGAAAATGGACTTGTTGATTATTCTGAGATCAACACCGATGAAAACGGTTACTTTATGAACCCGCTTTACACAGGTGATATGTTCAAAATTATCCCTAATGACGCATGGACTGAAGCTGATAAGACAAACGGAAAGCTTCAGAACGACCAATCACGTCTTTATAAATAAGCTCATATAAAGTTATAATAACGAATACGAGCGTACGATTATAGGTTATTTACAAACAATCATTTTTTCACGCCGTAAACCTTTACGGCGTGATTTTATTTTGAAGATATGAAAATTATTGATTTCCACACCCATATATTACCGAATGCGGATCACGGGTCGGATTCGCTTGAGACATCTCTTAAGCAGTTAGAGCTTTCGGAAAAAGTTCCAATCGATACCTTTATAGCGACATCTCATTTTTATCCGCATAGACATAGGGTAAACGACTTCCTTAAAAGACGCGATGAGAGCTACAGCTTGCTTTCTTCACATACGAATAAGGAGATAATACTCGGTGCTGAGGTTCTTCTGTGCGAAGGCTTAAATAAGCTTCCCGGAATCGAAAATCTCACCATAGGCAATTCTAAAATTATACTTCTTGAGTTACCCTTCAACCAATTTAAAAGTGAATACGAGAACGCTATAGAAGCTTTTATTGATGAGGGATATACGGTTGTCCTTGCTCATGCGGACAGATACCCCAAAGAAAATATAGAGCGTCTTTTACCTCTTGGAGTTAAAATTCAACTTAACGCCTCATCACTTTCGGGATTTTTCCCTAAAAAGCATTTATTTGAATGGATAGAACGAGGCGTAGTCGTTGCTCTCGGTAGCGACATTCATATGGCTGATAAAAATGCTTATCCTTCGTTTGTAAAAATGCGTAAAAAGCTTGGCACTTCCTTTGATGAAATTATGATAAAATGTAACGAGTTATTATTCACTCAAACAAACGATATCTAATGTAATAAACCTATTTGGAGCAATGACGTATTATGAAAAAAATAGAAACCCACAGAATCAACCCATATCTTCACGGAACTTTTGCCGAGTTTTTCGGCAGAACCACCTATGACGGTATCTGGGTTGGCAAGGATAGCGATATTCCTAATATAAACGGTATAAGACTCGATCTTATAGAAGCCTTGAAAGAATGCGGAATTACCGTTTTTCGTTGGCCCGGCGGATGCTGCGCCGAAAAATATCATTGGCAAGACGGCGTAGGTGAAAACCGTATGCCGCGCATGCACTTTTCTAAGGATAACAACAAGGGAATTTGGGACATGTCCTTTGGAACTGATGAGTTTATAGAACTGTGCAGACTTTGTAATATGGAGCCAATGCTCGTCGCTAACGTTTCAACGGGTACAGTCGAGGAATTCCGTACTTGGTTCGAATATTGTAACGCTCCCGCCGAAACAAAATATGGCGCAATGAGAGCAAAAAACGGCCATCCCGAGCCGTACGGCGTTCGTCTGTGGGGCATTGGAAATACTGATGAAAACGCATGGAAAACAGCATATAACCCATACGTATATGCAGGTGACTACGTTCGCTTCAAATCCGCTCTTGATGGGGATTTTGCAGCATTGACAGATGGAAATATGCCTAAAGGTGTCACGCTCGTAGGACTTGGATTGAGTATTCGTCACGGGCATCACGATTGGCCTGAGAGAGTTATGGATATAATAACCGATAACGGTCAGTCAAAGGGACCCGATATGCTTTCGGTTCACCATTATCTCGGCTCAATGAAGGATAAAAAATGCGGTAATGCCGTTGATTATACTGACGAGGAGTATTATTATCTGCTCGACAGCCTCTATAAATATGAGGACGATATAGAATTTCACAAAAAGCTTATCGCAGAGCATTCCTGCAAAAGATTTCCAACGTATCTTGCGATAGACGAATGGGGAACCTGGCACGATGAGGATAGAATCGATTTAGATACCCATCAACGCCAAACGATGCGTGACGCCGTTTTTGCCGCAAAGGCTTTGCATATTTTTTACCGCAATTCAGACGTTGTCGCTATGGCTATGCAGACTCAGACGTGTAATCTCAATGAAAGTCTCTTTGATACCAACGGAAAGCATTTTGTAAAAACACCTACGTTCTGGGTTATGAAGCTGTTCAAGGAGCATTTAAATCAATACGTGCTTGATGACGCCTTCGTTTCGAATGAGTACGTTGATGCGCTTGCCACCGTCAGTGAGAACGGTAAAAGAGTAGTATTAACTGCGGCGAATTCACATCTCTACGAATCAAAAAGTGTTACCGTGTGTGACGAAATAGCAAAAATGACTGTTACTATGTCAGATATGGTATTCTCGGAAGACGTCAGAAATTATAACAGCTTTGAATCGCCCGATCTCATACGTGAGGTAGAGTTCAGCGCAGATCTTCCAAGGATAGTTATACCGCCTCATTCGGTAATAAGAATAGTTTTTGAGTAAACATACAACGTAGAATTGCGTTATTAAATGCACTATATCTCATAATCACAAAAATCACCTCAATTCAATTATACTAATTTAAAATCAAAAAGTTATACATAAGTATAAATCTCCTTATTTTGCAGACACTAACAGTACAAATCTGTAAATTAAGGAGATTTTTATATATATGAAAGCCACAGGAATTGTTAGAAGAATTGACGACCTCGGCAGAGTAGTCATTCCCAAAGAAATAAGAAGAACAATGCGCATTCGCGAGGGTGACCCGCTTGAAATATTCACAGATAGAGAAGGTGAGGTAATATTCAAAAAGTATTCTCCGATCGGAGAGCTTCAGAATTTTACTACCGAATATTGCGAAACCCTTCAAAGAACATCGGGTATGCCCATTTTTATATGTGACAGAGATGCCGTAATTGCAGTCTCGGGCGCATCTAAAAGAGAGTATATGGATAAAAAGGTATCTAAGGATCTCGAGGATATCATGGAAAACAGGGTACTGTATTACAGAGGAAATAAAAATGACGAGCGCTACGTCACAGACGGGGGAAGAGATCATTTTATAAGCTGCGCAATGCCGATTATATCCGAAGGTGACGTTATAGGATGCGTAGTATCCGCGTCACAGAGCGGCGGTATGCTTGACGAAAAGATATCATTTGAGGTTGAAAGTAAGCTTATACAGACTGCAGCCATATTCCTCGGAAAGCAAATGGAAAGCTAAAAACATTTTCAGCTTTGCTATTTAAATAGTAAAAAAGTACGGCAGAGGCACTGTTTTTTGACAATGCTTCCGCCGTTTTGTTATACCTGAAAGATAAAGTTTTTATTTGAACGTGACAGCTTCCAAATCCGAGGATTTGTAATATGAGATATATGAATTTCCACGGTTTACGGTAAGCTTTGTTCCGTTTAAATTTCTGAATATTAAATTGTTTGATGCATCTACGCTCCATTTGATTTCCGTCAAAGTTCCGTTTGATATATAATAACCTTTACCTTCCGAGCCCGTTTTTACAACACTCTCGGTTCCATAAGCGGTCTCGTAAGTTATAACGTCGGCAAACAGTACAAAAACGTTTTTGTATTCCATGCTTTTGCCGTTGAGCATATCTGTTTTTATTCTGTCGTTCTTATAAAGTACGTATGTCTGAGATTCGGTATCGTAGATGAGATTAGTCTTGTTATCATTGTTATACGGAATATAAACGTCATTTGCTTCCGTATTTCCGAAAATTCTTTGTCCAAACTCGGAAAAATCAAAGGGAAGAGACGGTCTTCTATAAGTAAAGAGATCTACGTTTTCATCCTTAGCTATATTTGTTATGCTTTCACTGTCGGTATACATATTTTTTCCGTTCTCAATATAAATCGCGTCGCTATGCTTTGTAAGATCAAAAACATAACCCGATTTTAAAGAAGCATAAGAAATAATATCATCGTTTCCAGCGGAGATTATAGCTCCTCCGAAAAACGCCGTAAGCTGCGATATGTAGTTCCGCGCGCTTACAAAAGCTCCGAGCTTTCCGAGATTTGATATATCGGTTTTATAAATCATAAGACGGGTATTGCCGTTCTCGATAGGAATCTCTACGGTTAATTCGGAATCCGATACGCCATACAAAGGAGCAAGCGGATTGGTTATCATTGCAAACGGAATTCTGTTTGCATACTGTTCGTCTATAGCAAGTCCGTTAAGATAATTTATAAATTGAGGATTTTTGTTTTCCGCATCCGTATTATTCGTAAAATTATCGGCGGTACCGTCATTTTTATCGGTATCGCCGTTCAGATTGTCGACATTCGGTGTTAAAATCACACCATCGTCGCTATTATTTCCGTTATCGTCGGTTTGCCATCCGCTTACTACTATTCCTATCATTAAAATAAGCATTACGCCTATCAAAATCGCAGCTAAAACCTTATTAATGCTGCTTGAAGTTTCTTTTTTCATTTTTTACCTCCTTGCATATCACACGATATGCACGTTAAAGCCCGATTATTTATTGTAGCGGTCAAGCCAAGCCGCAGCAGTCTCAAAAGCATCGGAAAGTCCTTTTGCAAAGATCTGCTTTTCGGGGAAGGGTTTTCCGGGAAGGAAGAGCTGAACAGCTATATTATCCGGAATCTTCTCATCGGGTTTAACCGAGCTTTTCTCGGTCATAATCATCATTTTTACATAGCACTGAGCAAGATCTCCGTAATATAAATCGTCATCCTTGCGAACAAGGGGTCTGCCTTTATATTCGATATACTCGCCGCTTTCAATGCCTTTTACGTCGAACATAATATGTTACTCCTTTCGTGTATTTTGGAAGCAGGGACTGCCTGTCCGCCCCACAACAATAATATCAAACTTATTCTCGGATGTAAATACATTCGACAAAAGTAGATATTGCATAAATAACGCAAATATCGCTATTTTTTTACGTATGGGGTAAACGTAAGCGAGGATGCTCCGCTTTTTGGAACAGGCTTTGTTAATTCGAATATTGAATCAGCTTTGTCAGACTGCCGTTTTTGGTGAAGCTCAGCTTCATTAAACGACTCAAAATCCGAAGGCTTTGTCAGTATCCGAATGTTTTCTGACTTCCTGTTTTTTTTGAGAATTTGCATACCTGAGGTATCCATAGCAAGAATCTGAGTATACAAGGGAAGCGTATTTACATCGGAGGAGGTAACGCCGAAGAATACGTTAAGCATTGCGCGTCTTATTCTTGATCTTGTGAAATTCTTAGTTTCGGTACGCAAGAGTAGTGTAGAGATATCATTCGCCTCGAAGCTTTCGTTATAGAGGCGATTATATAAACCGTCACCCGCATCGTGAATTTCTTCGTTTTGCGAGGGGGGATTTAATCTTAAATGAGAAATAAACGCCGTTGATATTCTTGAAATATCGCAAGGAATATCACCTTTGGCTTTAAGAGAGGCAATTATATCACGAGTTGCTTCGGGTAAATATTCAAGAACGCTGAAATCATCATTGTTAAACGAATTTCTAAGTGCCATGGCGCTTTGGTGAGACTCGTTTACAACCGTTTCCGCAGTATATCCGGCGCCGCGGCGTTTTATGGTATGCGGCTTGATTTTCGCTCCAATCGATCTTATAGCCTTGATATATTCAAGAGCAAGAATATTGTTAGAGGAGAACTCAAACGGAATGTGCGATACAGCCTTATATGCCATTTCGCATCTTTCCGGATATCCCAAAGCCTTGTTACTTGCCAAACTCTTGAAGGCAGTGTTATATTCATCAGCAGACATTATTTCACTGACTTTAACAAGAGTATCTATATCGCCGGATTCTGAGCCAAACGAAAGATAATCAGCTCCGATAGCTTCGGCAATTTTAACACCGCTTTTTGCAAATATTTCGGCGCTGGACGAAGAGAACGGGAAGGGAAGCTCCAAAACAAGATTTACGCCCGAAAGCACGGCTGCCTTAGCCCTTGCTTCTTTTGGCGCAAAGGCAACCTCACCGCGCTGAGTGTAGTTACCGCTCATCACGGATACTATGGCTGTATCGCTTCCGAATTCCTCTCTGATTTTGTCTATTTGGTATTTATGTCCTGAATGAAAGGGGTTATATTCCGAAATTATAGCTACTGTTATCATAAAAAACATCCCCTTTCAAAAAATTTGTATTTTTTTAATTTTGGTGTTGCTAATTTTGTTTTTATGGTGTATAATTGTTACGTATAAAAAACAGAAAGGACACTAAAATGAAAGTACTTGTTGTAAACGCAGGTTCAAGCTCTCTTAAGTACCAGCTTTTTGATACTAACACCGGAGACGTTCTCGCAAAGGGAAATTGTGAGAGAATCGGTATCGAGGGCTCGAAGCTCACTCACAAAATCAGCGGTAAGAACGATTACGTTAATGAAACCGCGCTTAAGGATCATTCCGAAGCAATGAAGCTCGTTGTTTCCGCGCTTCTTGATAAAGAGGTTGGCTGCCTTAACTCAGTAGAAGAAATCGAGGCAATCGGACACAGAGTTGTCCACGGTGGTCCTTACTTCACTCAGTCCGTGCTTGTAACGGATGAGGTAATGGAAACACTTGAAAAGTGCGTATCCTACGCACCTCTTCACACCCCCGCTCACATAATGGGAATTAAGGGCTGCAAGTCTGTTATGCCCAACACTCCGGAGGTTCTCGTATTCGATACCGCCTTCCATCAGACCATGCCCAAGGAAGCTTTTATGTACGGTATCTCCTACGATATGTACGAGGATTACGGTATCCGCAGATACGGCGCTCACGGTACGTCTCACAGATACGTAAGCGGCGAGATGATCAAGCTTATGGGCGGTAAGGCAGAGGGAACTAAGATAGTTACGTGTCATATCGGAAACGGCTCTTCAATTTCCGCTGTTAAGGACGGCAAATGCGTTGATACGTCAATGGGCTTCACTCCTCTTGACGGTATCCTCATGGGAACCCGTTGCGGAGCTATCGATCCCGCAATCGTTCCGTTTATAATGGAAAAGAAGGGTTACACTCCCAAGGAAATGGATACTTATATGAATAAGAAGTGCGGCTTCGAGGGTATCAGCGGCGTTGGCTCAGACTCCCGTGACGTAGAAGAAGCGATGTTTGCAGGAAATGAAAGAGCTAAGCTTGCTTGCGATATGCTTTGCTACCAGATAAAGAAGTTTATCGGCTCTTACAGCGCTGCTATGGGCGGCGTAAACGCAATCGTATTCACCGCAGGTATCGGAGAACACTCCGTTTATATCCGTGAGCATGCCCTTGACGGACTTGAATATCTCGGAGTTAAGCTTGATAAAGAAAAGAACACCTTCAAGCATTCTTCAACTCCCGTTAAGCTTTCTACAGATGACTCAAAGGTTGAGATCTATATGATCCCCACCAACGAGGAGCTTGTTATTGCGAGCGATACCGAAGCTATCGTAAAGGCTCTTTAATTCATAAAAACACCCGTGTGATTTTCACCACGGGTGTTTTCACTTTTAATATATTATCATAAAAAAACTTTCTTGTCAATAATTATAGAAATATTTTAGATATCCCGTCTTTTATATATGCGGTGTAGCGATCGATTACTTTGAAATCGACTGCTTTTGTGTATATTTTTTCAAGCTCAAAATGATATAGCGATGCCGATTTCAGTTCTGTCGCAGCCTCATTTTCGTATATATTTTTGCATTCATTTAATGCGTCAAGCTTTCTTTCGAATGCATCATCATTCTCGGCATTCACAAAATTCTCGGTATGGATAAGGCAATTTTCATCTTGCCCACCAACGATAGCAACACTGCTTTCTTTAAAATAAATTCCTTCAACAATGTACTTATCGAGCGGGGAAATGATTTTTACAAAACGTACGCCACGTGCCTCAAGTTTATGTGATAGCTCCGTCAAAAACAGATACTCGCTTCCACTCTTACCGGATACCGTGTAACACTGTGACAAACCTTTAAGGCTTAAAGAAGAATATCCTTCTTTTGAAAACGAACTAAATAGTCTTATCTCGGAACTTGAGTCGCATTTAAAGCTCATTACCTCATTCAAGAGTTCTCCGCAAGTCGAATTTAAAGCATCTGAATCCAAGTTTGAACGCAATTCTGCCTTTAAATTACTGTCAAAAATAGAACTTTTTGCTAATTTCTCATACGCCCTCCCATATGAATTGCTTTTAAGCAGATTTAATTCAAGAATACGCTTTTTTTCTTCTGCCAAAGCAGCGTTATTGATAGCATCACCTAAGTTTATAAGAACGTCAACCGCACCGGGAATTACAGCGTCGCGAATGTGCGGAGCTGTGCCGTCCATTATAGCTATTCTTTTATTTTCGCGTTCGAGTATCAATCCGTCAAGTGAGTTCGTATCCGATGAGCATCTGAACAATTCGAGGGATACGTCATCGTTTTCAAACTCTCTCGCTACTTTTTTTAAAAGCGTGCTTTTTCCCGTTCCGGGACCGCCTTTTAGAACGAATATTCTGTCAAATTGGCTTGAATTGAAAATCTTATCAAAATACGATATAAAGCCCGAATAACTGTTTGCCGATGCGAAAAACTCCTGTTTTGATTTTAATTTTTTATCCATATAACCTCCCAAAACGGTATTTTTTTGAAGAAAAGATATTTTCCGGAAAACAAAACTTGACATTTGCATTATGTTTATTGTATAATAATGTGTAAAAGTATTTTATTATATTTTAAATATGCAGGTAAATAATATGATCATTATCGGACTTTGCGGAAATAGCGGAAGCGGTAAGGGAACTGTATCAAAAAGCTTTCTGCGGTACGGTGTTCCCTCAATCGACGCTGACGCTGTATATCGCAATTTGACTTTACCGAATTCGAAGCTTAACTATCTTCTTGCGGAGCATTTTGGTCCTGATGTGCTTAACGCTGATAATTCTTTGAACAGAGCGGAGCTTTCAAAAATTGTTTTTTCAGATAAATCGGGAAAGTTTTTGAATGAGCTTAACAAAATGACGCATTTTCACATTTTAGCTGAAGCGGAGAAGCAAATTGCGGATTATGATAAAGACGGCGTTAAAGCGGTTATTTTTGATGCTCCGCTGCTATTCGAATCGGGATTTGATAAAAAATGCAACGTGATAATTACGGTTGCGGCTAGTCTCACGGATAAGCTTAACCGCATAATTAAAAGAGACGGTATTGATTTTAACAAGGCTAACGCACGTATCCATTCTCAGCTTTCCGAAGAATTTTTAAAGGAGCACTCCGATTTTGTTATTGAAAACAACGGAAGCCTTGAGAATATTGACACACAAGTTGATAAAATAATAAAAAATATATTTAACGAGGTTTAAAAAATGAGCGAAAAGACTATTGGCAAGGAAATGTTTGAAAAGCTTGCTTACAAAAAGAAAAACGTATTTGAAGAGGCTGATGCGGAAAAGATCAAGAAGATCTACTCGTACTCCGAGGGATATATGACGTATCTCGATAAGGCAAAGACTGAAAGAGAAGCGGTTGACTATTCCATCGAGCTTGCGAAGGCAAAGGGATATTCCGAATACAATCTCGGCGATAAACTTAACGTAGGCGATAAGAAGTATTACAATAATCACGGTAAATCTCTCATTCTCTTCACTGTAGGGGAGAATGATATTGAAAAGGACGGTATCAGAATCATCGCATCACACATAGATTCTCCTCGCTTGGATCTCAAGCAGGTTCCTATGTATGAGGATTCGGGAATGGGCTTCTTTAAAACCCATTATTACGGCGGTATTAAGAAGTATCAGTGGACCGCTATTCCTCTTGCTCTTCACGGTGTTATGATCAAAAAGAACGGTGAATCGGTTAACGTAGTTATAGGCGAGGATGATAATGATCCTGTATTCTATATCAACGATCTCCTTCCTCATCTCGGAGCAAAGCAGAGCGCGGAGCCTCTCGGAACCGCTATTGCGGGCGAAACCTTAAATATCCTCTTTGGAGGACTTCCTTATAATGACGAGGATGTAAGCGATAAGATCAAGCTTACCGCTCTTTCATATCTTTATGAGAAATACGGCGTAACCGAGGAGGACTTCCTCAGCGCAGAGCTTTCTCTCGTTCCCGCATTCAAGGCGCGTAACGTTGGCTTTGACGGAGCTTTGATCGCTGCATACGGTCATGATGACAGAGTTTGCTCCTATCCTGCGCTTACGGCTCTTCTTGACGCTGCTGATACTAAGCGTACCGCAATGGTAGTTCTTGCGGATAAGGAAGAGGTTGGCTCTATGGGTCTCACCGGTATGCAGAGCGACGTTCTCGTTGACGTTATAGAAGAGATCTCGTCTTCTCTCGGTAAAAACTCGAGAGTTGTAAGACGTCATTCCAAGTGCCTCAGCGCTGATGTTAACGCAGCGTTTGATCCTAATTTCCCCGACGTATATGAGAAGAGAAACAGCGCAATAGTTTCTTGCGGTACGGTTCTCAGCAAATATACCGGAGCAAGAGGCAAGAGCGGAACGAGTGACGCATCTGCCGAATTCGTTGGTTTTGTAAGAAAGCTGTTTGATGAAAACGGCGTTATCTGGCAGACGGCAGAGCTTGGAAAGGTTGACGCGGGAGGCGGCGGAACTGTTGCCATGTTTATAGCTAACCACAACATCGAAACCGTTGACCTCGGTGTTCCCGTAATTTCCATGCACGCTCCTTACGAGGTAGTTTCTAAGGCTGACGTATATTCAACGTACGAGGCTTGCCTTGCGTTTGTAAAATAATTTTTGAGAGAGAAATATGCTTTTTGAAAAATTAATTCCCGCCGAAGATAGATACAGGGAAATAGAGCAGATGATGACGCTCCCCGAAATAGCGACCGATGGCAAGAGATATACGGCCCTTGTCAAAGAATACAACAGCTTGACGCCCATAGTTGAAAAATTCAGAGAATATAAAAATGCTAAAAAATCGCTTGAGGATGCCATAGAAATGCGTGATGACTCTTCTCTCGAGAGAGAGCTTCGAGATATGGCAGACGAGGAATGTCACGAATACGAGACTCTTTGCGAGAAGCTTGAAGAAGATTTAAAAATACTTCTTATTCCTAAGGATCCAAACGACTCGCGTAACGTTATCGTTGAGATTCGCGCAGGCGCCGGCGGAGAGGAAGCGGCGCTTTTTGCCGCAGACCTTTTCCGTATGTATTCTATGTTTTCAACGAAAGAAAAGTTCAAACTCGAGCCCGTTAACGTAAATGAAACCGAGCTTGGCGGATACAAGGAAATAACCTTCAACGTAATAGGCGAAGGAGCGTATTCTCGCTTTAAGTTTGAGAGTGGTGTGCACAGAGTTCAAAGAATCCCCGTAACAGAATCTAACGGAAGAATACAAACCTCTACCGTTACTGTTGCCGTTCTTCCCGAAGCGGAGGACGTCGAGGTTGAGGTCAACCCTGCCGACATTAAATTTGAATCCTGTAAATCGAGTGGCGCAGGCGGTCAGCACATTAACAAAACCGAATCGGCGGTAAGACTTACTCACAAGCCCACCGGAATAGTTATTGAATGCGATCAGGAGCGCAGTCAGCTTCAAAACAAGGAAAAGGCTTTGCGTATATTGTACACAAAGCTTTACGATATTAAACAAAAAGAACAGAACGACGCTATTGCTTCATCGAGAAAAAGCCAGGTTGGTACCGGAGACAGAAGCGAGAAGATACGTACCTACAACTATCCTCAGTCACGTATAACCGACCATAGAATAAACAAAACGGTATATACGTTTGAATCATTCTTAAACGGTGACATCGGTGAGCTTGTCGATGAGCTTATTGCTTTTGATACCGCAGAACGCTTAAGAGGCGATAGCGAACAATGAAAACAGAGCTAATTAAAATATCACGCTGTGACGATTTAAAGCAACGGCTTATTTCTGCGGCGGAAGTTATAAAAAGCGGTGGACTTGTTATTTTTCCCACCGAAACAGTGTACGGACTTGGCGGAAATGCGCTTAGCAGCCTTGCTTCAAAAAAAATTTACGAGGCAAAAGGAAGACCTCAGGATAACCCTTTGATAATCCATATTGCAGATCCTATCGACGCAGAGCGTTACACATTTACTAACGAACTGTATAACTCACTCGCAAAACGCTTTATGCCGGGACCCTT
Source organism: Oscillospiraceae bacterium (assembly GCA_015063445.1). Next base: position 8,302 of record SVUD01000009.1, on the reverse strand, counting down.
GACGGTAATTTTGCCTGCAAAAGAATGTATCCCGATGGAAACGAGAGCATCGTTGCCCACTGTTGCGGTCAGATGTCCCTCGCACCCTGTTGCACGTATGCTTATTAAGCTATCGGGAACTCCGATTGCTGCTCCATCTGCGAATTTATCCGGAAGCCCGTCGCCTACTAAGGCACGTCATGTTATCGACGATATGATGGGAAGGGTAGACGTAATAATTGCCGCGGATGATTCTGAAATCGGACTTGAATCAACTATTGTAAAAATAGAAAGTGACAATTCGCTCACTCTTTTACGCCCCGGAAAAATCACAGTGGACGAGCTGCGCGAGGTGTGCTCCGAAGTCAGAATAGCGGAAGCTGTTACAAATCAGATTAAAGAGGGTGAGACAGTCTTATCCCCCGGTATGAAGTACAGACATTACGCTCCTAAAGCTCCGGTTGTTTTGCTTGACGGTGATTCGACAAAAATTGCAGATTATATTGCTAACTCATCAAAAGACAAAAAGTTGGCGGCAATATGTTACAAAGAGGATGTTGATTTAATAAAAGAAAAAGCTCCGAGCGTATTGATATACGAATTCGGAGAAAAGAAGGATGAAGAAACTCAGGCGCATCTTCTTTTCGATATACTGAGAGATGCGGATAAAGAGGATTTCGACGTTATTTACGCTCCTTTACCTCGACGGGAAGGAGTTGGCTTGGCTCTTTACAACCGAATGATAAGAGCGGCGGCCTACAACATTATAAAATTATAAGGATTGACGGTAATAAAAATGGCGAAGAAGAAAAAGACTTCTATTGAAGATTTAAAACAGAATGAGGCTCCGTCTACTATACAGCCTATAACCGAAACGCTTGAAAAGAACTATATGCCGTATGCTATGAGCGTTATAGTTTCGAGAGCTATTCCGGAAATAGACGGTTTTAAACCTTCTCACAGAAAGCTTCTTTATACTATGTATAAAATGGGTTTGATGACAGGTCAGAAGACCAAAAGCGCGAATATCGTAGGACAGACTATGCGTCTTAACCCTCACGGAGATGCAGCCATATATGAAACTATGGTTCGTCTTACGAGAGGAAACGGTGCGCTTCTGCATCCGTTTATAGATTCAAAGGGATCATTCGGTAAGCAATATTCACGTGATATGGCGTACGCTGCTTCAAGATATACCGAAGCAAAGCTCGATACCTTCTGCGAGGAGCTTTTCACAGGTATTGACAAGGATGCGGTTGACTTCGTTCCAAACTATGATAACACGTCAGAAGAGCCCGTGCTTCTTCCCACGACTTTTCCTAATATACTTATATCTCCAAACCTGGGTATCGCCGTTGGTATGGCTTGCTCGATATGCTCATTTAACCTTGCCGAAATATGCGACGGTACTATTGCGCTTCTTAAGAATCCCAAGACAACCGTAGAGCGTATTATGGATATCATTAAGGCTCCCGATTTTTCAGGCGGAGCTACGATTCTTTATGATTACGAGCAGATGAAGAAGATATATCTGACAGGCTCGGGAAGCTTCAAGATGCAAGCGAAATACGTATACGACAAAAAGAACAATTCTATAGATATCTTGGAGATTCCATACTCGTCGTGCATTGAGGCGATTATTAAAAAATCTGTTGATATGATCAAGAGCGGTAAGCTACGTGAGGTTACCGACGTCAGAGACTCGGTCGATATCAGCAGCACAAGACTTCTTACGTTTGATCTTAAGAAGGACGCAAATCCCGATCTTGTAATCAAGAAGCTTATGGCTGCAACCGAGCTTGAAAACAATTTTGATTGCAACTTCAATATTCTCGTAGAAGGAAAGCCAATGCTTTTGGGTGTGCGAGAAATTCTTCTTGAGTGGATTAAGTTCAGAACTAAATGTCTTACACGTGAACTAAACTTCACGCTTAATAAGAAAGAAGAGAAGCTTCACCTTCTTCTCGGCCTTGCGGCAATACTTCTTGATATTGATAAAGCAATAAAAATCATAAGAAATACAGCTGAGGAAAAGGATGTTGTTCCTAACCTTGCGGCAGCGTTCAATATCACAACCGTACAGGCAGAATACGTTGCTGAAATCAAGCTCCGTAACCTTAACAGTCAGTATATACTTAACAGAGTAAAGGAAATTGAAGAGCTCAGAGCGGCTATTGACGATATCAAGGACAAGCTCAGAGACGAGCTTAAGCTTAAAAACGTAATTATTGAGCAGCTCAAGGAAATCAAGAAGAAATACGGCAAGCCGAGAATGACCGATATTATAGACAAGAGCACGGTTTCCGTAGTTAATAAAGAGGAAATCTTCTTTGAGAATTACAACTGCCGTCTCGTGCTTTCTCACGGAGGATATTTCAAAAAGCTTTCGGTTCAGGCGACTCGCTCGGGCGATGAGCAAAAGCTTAAGGAAGGCGACTTTATAATCTACGAGGAGGATACCGACAACAAGGGCGATATACTTTTCTTCACTGACAAGGCGCAAATATATCGCGCAAGGGTATCAGATTTTGATCTCAGCAAGCCTTCTCAGATGGGTGAATATATTCCCGCAAAGCTTGGTATGGATGACGATGAGCACGTAATTGCTTGTCAAATGATCTACGATATTGTTCCCGAGCATCACGTCATATATATATTCGAAAACGGTAAAGGCGTTAGAATTCCAATGTCTGCGTATGAGGCTAAAACAAGACGTAAAAAGATTACGGGCGCATGCTCATCCGCTTCACCTCTCGTCGCAGCGTTCTACGTAAAGGAAAAGCCGATTCAGATATTCTTACGAAGCGATATGGGAAGGGGATTGCTTATAAAGAGCGACCTTATTCCCGAAAAAGCCACCAGAACCTCTTCCGGCGTTCAGATTATGCAATTCTCGAAGAAGAAGGGCAAAATAGAGCTCGCTACCAACAGAATAGAATCCCTCGGCGCTGATATCGCAAAATGCAAAAAAACCGCAATACCGTCGACGGGAAGCATTTTAAACCAGATGACCTTTAAATTCTAAAAATATAATAGCTTATAAAAAAGCGGTTACTCTTTACCAAATGGTATTGAGCAACCGCTTTTTGAATTTTTATGTTGATAGATTGAAAATTAAAATTAGTATATCAGTTCGCCGTATCGAACTTATAACCAACGCCCCATACGGTTTTAAGAGACCATTTATCCGATACGCCTTCAAGCTTTTCACGAAGACGCTTTACGTGAACGTCAACGGTTCTTGAATCTCCGAGATAATCAAAGCCCCATACCTTATCAAGAAGCTGATCTCTCGTGAAAACTCTGTTGCAATTCGAAGCAAGGAAGTAGAGAAGCTCGAGCTCCTTGGGGGGAATGTCGATTGCCTTACCGTTCAGCTTCAGCTCATATCTCTGAAGGCTGATCTCGATATTTTCAAATCTTACGACCTCTTCATCGGCAGAATTAACGTGAGCGTTATATCTTCTCAAAACCGCCTTAATTCTTGCGGAAAGCTCCTTCATGTCAAAAGGCTTAACTATGAAATCGTCAGCTCCAAGCTCAAGGCCGAGAACCTTATCGAAAACGTCACCCTTGGCGGTTATCATAATAACAGGCTTGGAAGAAATCTCGCGGATCTCTCGGCAAACCTGCCAACCGTCCTTCTTAGGCATCATAATATCAAGAAGAACAAGATCCGGCTCATACGTTTTAAAGAGGTTAACACCCTCAAAACCGTCATTTGCGCATCTTACCTTATATCCCTCGTTTTCAAAATAAAGCTTAAGCATTTCGCAAATATTAAAATCATCATCAACAACAAGTAATTTTGTGTCCATTTTAAACCTCCGTTTGTTAACATTGTTAAATTTATTGAAATCTTAACAATTAGATTATACAATATAATTATTGAATTGTCAAGAATAAAATATGAAATTTTTTAATAATTGAGGAAATTTTTGGCTCTGCTATTGTATTAAGATAAATAATATGATAAAATTTAGATACAGCACGTACACGTATTTACGAAGTATTTTAATAGAAAGAGGGGAACTGCATGAAAAAAAATAAGATAATCCGTATTATTATCAGCATATTTCTATTATCCGCATTTTTTGTTAATCTCGCAAGCTGCGCTGTGAGAGTTAAAGCAGATAATCTTATGGATGGTGTAACGCCGAGACAAATTACCGCAATGGGAGATCTCAGCGACGGTAATCAATACGCAACCGATTTTGCAATCCGTTTATTCAAGGCAACCAATGAAAACGGTAAAAACGTACTTATTTCTCCGCTTTCCGTACTAACCGCTTTGGCAATGACAGCAAACGGCGCTATGAATGAGACACGCAATCAGATGGAGGGCGTTTTCGGTATGAGCGTTGAAGAGCTTAATCTGTATTTGTATACATACGTTAATTCTTTGCCACAGGCAGAAAAGTACAAGCTCGCATTAGCAAATTCTATATGGTTTACCGAGGCTAAAAGATTTTCTGTAAATCATGATTTTCTTCAGTTAAACGCGGATTATTACGGAGCGGATATTTACAAAGCTCCATTCAATAAAAGAACAGTCAAGGATATAAACAACTGGGTGAAGAGTAAAACCGATAAAATGATACCGAAGGTTATTGATGAAATTTCGCCCGGTGCGGTTATGTATCTTATCAATGCGCTCGCATTTGAGGCTGAATGGTCACGTGTGTACGAAAAATATCAGGTTAGCGATGCAAAATTCACAGGAGAAGACGGTTCAAAGCAGGACGTTGAGCTTATGTACTCTAAAGAAGGAAAATACCTCGAGGATGAAAAAGCCACCGGCTTTATAAAATACTATAAAAACGCAAAATATGCTTTTGTAGCTCTTTTACCTAACGAAAACGTTTCTGTAACTGATTACGTGAATTCTCTTGACGGAGCATCGTTGAACGAACTTTTAAAAAATGCGGAAAGCAGAATAGTTGAAACCGCAATTCCAAAGTTTGAGACCGAATACAGTACCGAAATGTCGGAAATTTTAGCCGCAATGGGCATGACGGATGCGTTCAACGACGTAAATGCGGATTTCTCCGCTCTCGGCACTTCAGAAGCAGGAAATATATTCATAAGCTCTGTTCTTCACAAAACGTATATTCAGGTCGGCGAAAAGGGAACGAAGGCAGGCGCTGTAACTGTTATTGAAATGAATGATGCCTCGGCTGCTCCTCCCGATGAAATCAAACGTGTTTATCTTGACCGACCTTTCGTTTATATGCTTATCGACTGCGAAAATAACGTTCCATTCTTTATAGGAACTCTAATGGAAGTTAACTAAGCGGAGAATAGCAGTATTAACCGCACAAATTTTTACGTTATAAACAAATATGTTTTAACGGCAATTCACTTTTTTTAGTTTCAGGAGAGAAAAATGATACTTGAACTCAGAAATATAAATAAATCCTTTGGTGAAAAAGAAGTTTTAAAGGGTATAAGCTTTAGAGCAGAGAGCGGAAAAGCCTTTGGTTTGCTCGGCAGAAACGGAGCGGGTAAAACTACTTCCATACGCATTTTGATGAATGTGTTTCCACAAAATAGCGGTGAAGTCCTTATTGATGGTAAACCGATAGATTACGACAAAATAGGTATAGGATATCTTCCCGAGGAGCGTGGACTTTATCCTAAAAAGATTATTATTGATCAGCTTGTATATTTTGCGGAGCTTAAGGGAATGGATACCAAGGCTGCCGTAAAATCCGTTGATTATTGGCTGCAGAGACTCGCTATGACGGAATACAGAAACAAACGTCTTGATACTTTATCAAAAGGAAACCAACAAAAAATACAGCTTATTACAGCGCTTGCCCACGATCCCGATATTGTAATTCTTGACGAGCCGTTTTCGGGACTTGATCCTGTTAACGCAATGCTTCTTAAGGACGTTGTAAAGGAGCAGATCGGTAAAGGAAAGATCGTTCTGTTTTCAAGTCATCAGATGAGCTATATAGAAGAATTCTGCGACAGCATCGCAATCATAAACGCAGGTAAGGTCGCTATCAGCGGAGATCTTCACGATATAAAGAGAAAATATCCCCGTGATAAGCTTGTAATCAGCACGATAAATCCCGAAGCTATTCTTTCCGATTTAGGTTCGGCTTGTACCGTAAGAGAGGATAAGACACTACTCGTAAAGCTTGGCGATCCGGATGAAAAACAGATGATGATGAAAAAAATAGTTGAAAAATATGACGTTGACGAAGTAAAGGTATTCGAGCCCTCGCTGAACGATATCTTCGTTGAATATGCCGGAGCGCAAATATAAGGAGAAAATGATGAAACAGTTTGGTAAAATACTTAAATTTGAGCTTAAAGGGTATTTGAGAAACAAGGTGTTCGTTGGAATTACTATATTTCTCGTCGTTGCGATTGCTGTCGTAATGTTCATACCCAATATTATTTCAATTTTCAAGACTGACAATACCGATGCGCCTTCCGATGATCTTCCGATAATGCTCGTGCACTCGGAAGACAAAGAGTTCGCCTCAACGGTAAAGGAATACTTTGCGGCTTCATTTAAAGAATATAACGTAAAGGTGGCGGAGGGAAGCGTTTTGGACGTAAAAAACGAAATCATTTCCGAAGCTGCGGAATGCGCATTCGTGCTTAACGGTCAAGACTCCTATACTTATTATGTCAATAATCTTTCGATGTACGATTCGAATACCGCAATTGCTGATACAGTACTGCAGGAGGTTTACCGCATCAAAGCCATGGTTGGCGGCGGTCTTTCACCCGAGCAGGCAGCACAGATAATGTCCGTACAGATAAAAAGCGCCACCGAAACGCTCGGCAAGAACCAAACTCAAAACTTTTTCTACACCTACATTATGATTTTCGCGCTTTATATGGTAATTCTCCTTTACGGACAAATGGTTGCGACAAATGTTGCCACGGAGAAAAGCTCACGCGCTATGGAGCTTTTGATTACCAGCGCAAAGCCTACAAGTATGATGTTCGGTAAGGTCCTTGCGTCATGTATTGCGGGATTTTCGCAGCTCGTTCTTGTATTTGGAACTGCGATACTTCTTTATAATGTTAATAAGGAAGCTCTTTCCAATCCCTTGATCGCTTCTATATTCGACATTCCTATTGAGTTATTTATCTATCTGATTTTATTCTTCGTGTTAGGATTCCTTATCTACGCATTTATGTTCGGCGCAATCGGCTCAACGGCATCTAAGCTTGAGGATATCAATACATCCGTTATGCCGATAACGTTCCTCTTTATCATTGCGTTTATGGTGGTAATGTTCTCAATGACCTCCGGCTCGGTTGATAATACCGCTATGCTTATATGCTCCTACGTTCCGTTTACCTCGCCGATGGCTATGTTCACAAGAATTTGTATGAGTTCGGTTATGTGGTATGAAATCGTCATATCGATCTCCATTCTCATTGGTTCAACCTTAGGTATTGGTATTCTTGCCGCAAAAATATACCGTGTCGGCGTACTTCTTTACGGCACACCTCCAAAATTTACCACTATTATAAAAAACGTATTTACAAAGCAATAAACAATATCTAAATTTCATTTGTATACCGAAATTCGCTTATAATGAACCGTGTGATGTGACAAAAGCGGAGTATATATAAATATTTTGCGAAAATGCTTGAAAATAAAAGTTTTTTATAGTATAATATTGTAGTTAAATTAAGAAAAGGACGTATTAAATATGAAACTTGGTATCGTAGGACTTCCAAACGTAGGAAAGAGTACGCTTTTTAACGCTCTAACGAATGCTGGCGCAGAATCCGCTAACTATCCCTTCTGCACGATTGATCCCAACGTCGGAGTTGTTGCAGTACCCGATAAAAGACTTGAAGTTCTCAGAGATATGTATAACCCTGAAAAATTTACTCCCGCGGTTATTGAATTCGTTGATATTGCGGGACTTGTTAAGGGAGCAAGCAAGGGAGAGGGGCTTGGAAACAAATTCCTTGCCAATATAAGAGAGGTTGACGCTATAGTTCACGTTGTCCGTTGCTTTGTAAACGACGATATTATTCACGTCGAAGGGAACATCAATCCCATGCGTGACGTTGAAACGATTGACGTTGAGCTTATACTCTCTGACCTTGAAATAGTCGAAAGAGCTATCGAGAGAACCACTAAGGCCGCAAAGGCTGATAAAAAGCTGCTTGAAAAGCTTGACGTGCTTAATAAGGTGAAAGCGTGTCTCGAGGAGGGAAAGAGCGTTCGTTCTCTTGATCTTTCCGAGGACGAGGAGGCTTGGATAGAAGAGTCGAGGCTCCTTACTAACAAACCCATAATATACGTCGCAAACATCTCAGATGATCATGTTTCCGG
>SVUD01000008.1 GCA_015063445.1 Oscillospiraceae bacterium | reverse complement strand
TTAAACCCCTTTAAATTTGATAGAAGTAAAAATGGAGATGCTGACTTATCAACATCTCCATTTGTTTTTTATTCGTTTATGCCTAAATGCGACAGCCCCGATATAAAAGAGAAAGGCTATGAAGATCAAGCTAAATTGCTTCTTCATAGCCTTGTTTTTATTTTGAGTTTACTATTTATAACTGAGCTAAGTATATTTTAACCGATAATTTGCCAAAGGGCAATCATAGTTTAGCGTGACTTATCGCTCGAGGTAACTTTTAGCAGCAGGGGAATGAGCGCAAATATGATAAGCGCTGCTACTCCTGCGGCGAGGAAAATCTCGGGTGCTGGTATAAAGAGCGTTGTCATAGTATCCGCTCCGCCATCCTTTAAGGGAATGTTCTTTGCCGAATTTATTGCGTTTCCTATCATGGGTCCGAGTAGCATTGGGATAAGCACGAAGAATATCATACGAACGCCTTGAAGCTTACCCGTGTCAGCCGCGGGCGTATAATCACGCACTATTGCGCCGCTGAGGGCGGAGATGTAGATGTATCCGCAGATCATGACGAATCCCGAGATTCCAAAGGTTATGAGAGTTGCGATATGAGACATCCCTTTTGAAATATACATAAGGAAGAGTCCCGAGGCGAATATTGCCGTTGCTACGTACATAGCCTTCGCTTTGTTGATTTTATCGGAAAGCTTACCGAGAAATATATTAATAACTGCTCCGAGGACTATCGCAAGACCAAATACAACGCTATATTCAAGAACACCGAAGCCGAGATAGGTTTTCATATAGATTATCAGATAAGGCATAAATATCTGACACGCTATTCCGTAAACGACCGAGATGAGAAGAGCAACGTAAAAAGGTTTGTTATTCATCACGGTAGAGGGCTTGAAGCCGTATATCATATCCTTAAGCGTTCCGTTTTTTGTGAGCTTTTCGCTGTCCTTAATTATGAAAATACCGATAACGCCCGAGGCGGTTATTATAATTCCGAGTATAAGGAATAAGAGCTTGTATCCGATAGCCTCAACAAGTATTCCAAAGCCGCCAGCAACGACGAGCATTGCGGCGAGGGGAAGAATGGCGATAATGCTTTCCACACGTCCTCTGTATTCGCTTTCGGTATTGTCGGTCACCCATGCAGAGAAGGCTGCATCGTTAGCCGTTGACCCGAAAAGAGTCATTATACAGTCACCGACGATAACGCTCGTTAAACAGAGCTTAACGGCTGCTTCCGTGTCAAGTCCAAACATATTTTTCATAAGCTCGGGCGAGATAAAGCCGAATGCCAAAACGGTTATGCCCCATATAACGTAGCCGATGCTTATGAAGAATCTGCGGTTTCCTATTTTGTCGGAAAGCGTACCTGCGATAAGCGTTACCAGCGTCGCGGTAATTCCGCTCAGCTGCACCATAAGAGTTATTGCGTTGAGATTTGCCTCAATCGTTTCAAAAACGAAGAGGTTGAAGTACATATTCTCAACAGACCATGCTATCTGCCCTATAATTCCAAAGAGCAGAAGCACGGTCCATTTTTTTCTGTCAAACGAGCCTTTCATTTTGTTCCTCCGTTTGCTGAATTGACCTTTGCGCCGTATATATTTTAGCACATTGCTTTCATAAAGTCAATTGCTTCTCGAAAAAGACGAGGGCTCGCTTGAACGGTTACGGAAAAATGTTATCCTGAGCTGTAGCGCTTTCGGCAATGCTTTTCTTGTATTTAGTCAAAAAACTGTCCAAAATGTTAGCTTTTGTTTCTAAAAAGAGCGAAACGTTATGCTTTACGTAGGAATATCCCGCAGAATATCCCTTGAATCCTATGAGAGGAAGAGCGGATAACTTGAGAATTCCGTTCAGAACGTCGGTGGCGGTAAGTCCTTCCTTTGCGCTGAGCATAACGGAAAGAGTTACGGTCATACAGACTGTTGATGGAATCAGCCTTAAAAGTAAGATGGGTATCTTTCTTTTCTCGGGATTTTCAAGCTCGCTCCTTGAGGACGAGCGTCCTACCGAAAGAAGAACTCTCGGGGTTAGTAAAACAGGCTTAAGGCGATTGAATTTTTTGAAAATTCTTAGTATTCGCCTATCGGTAATCTCACCTTTTTCGTACCTTTTGACGTCGCTTTCGGATAAGCCTCGGGATAAAAGCAGATTTTTCCTTCTGTATTCCAGGTCCCGCCTTGAATACTCACGGCAAAAATCCCTTAGGTCGTCAATATCGGCGCCTCCGATTTTTTCTCTGAGCGTGTTATAGCGGTCCTCAGCCTTCTTAAAGGTCTTTGTTTCCTCGCCGTATTTTTCTCCCGCATCCTCGAGCGAAAAATAGATTATGTATGAGGACGTGATAAGAAGCAAGAGAGAGGAAGCAAAGCTTTCTGTAAAGAGCCCCAAAAAGCTGACGTCGGTAAAGGTTACCGCAAGCATAAGCGCAAAGACGAATATGGCGATTATTTTTCCCATATTTGATATTATGCTTCTGCTTGCTTTTTTTATAAATTCCGACGAATCCAGCAGCGTATCCTCAAATCCTTCAAACGCTTTCATTTTTTATCCTCCCGCGGCAAGCTTTGAAAATAATCGCGCCGATAAGGTTTGAAAGCATTCCGACGAAGGAGATAACGCACATTTCGTAAGCTATACTTTTTACTATCATAAATGCGAGAAAAAGAAGGAGCCATACCGTGAAAACCGAGGGGGAGCGTAAATATCTTTTCAACGCTTTTACGGTGGGATAGAAGCACAAAACGAGAAGAAGCACGGTAAAGCCGCTGAGAAGAGCGCCGTTTCCTCGGCTTTTCCATACGGGAAAATAGTTGAGCGTCACGATTGCGACGGGAACGGTGCAAATTATGATGGCAGAAAGCCTTGCCAAAAAAATTCTTGTCGTCCCACTCATTCCACTGCCTCTTTTCCGAGAGCCGATTTCATTTCCGAAATCTTTTCGCCAACGTTATCCTTGAGATACTGCGGAAGAGAGGCAGACATAAATATCTCGTAGAGCATATCTATCTGAGCCGAAAGTATAGTTTTAAGCTTTTCGTTTTCGAGGCTTGATTTTTGCAATTCGGAAAGCTCCGTGCGTGTTTTTTCTATGGATTCAAGAACTGTATCGGTTAGCTTCTCGGTATGCTCAAGGCGTAATTCTATGCTGTCGCAAAGCTTGGTCGCGCGCTCGGTGAAGCTATCGGATTTTTCACCTATCGCCATAACTCCCGCTCTCAGAGATTTGAGACCGTCGTTTACTATTGGCAAAAGTCCCTTTTTGTAGCAGAGCATAATTATCAGCGAACCGATAAAAGCGAAGGCGGAAAGTATTTCCGATGCGTTGCTTTCGAATACGGATAAAACGTCTTCAAAAAACGAGTTGCCTCCGCTTTCCTCTTCGGGTAAAGCAGCGTCAGACGCAGCGCTCGGGTTTTCCGCTTCGCCCTCCTCGGCATACGCTGAAGCGTTTAGCGGAAGAGCGATAGCGAATAAAAGCGTAAGTGTAAGAATAAATATTTTTGTTACTTTCTTCATTTTTTTCCTTTCCTATGTAGTTTGGTTGAATTTGAACATATTTTTAGGCGTTGTTTTTTCTTCAAGAGCAAGTAGTCTTTCTTCCGTCTTTGCAAGCTGCGAATGTATTGATAAGAGCATATCCTCGATTGCCGATGCCGCAGCGCTGTCAATCGGTACTCTTTCAATAAATCCGTCTTTTTTTAGGAAGGGAGATGCCGTAAGTCTTTTCGTTCCCAGAATAAAGGTAACGCTCGAAATTCCGTCGGGAATATCTGCCGGCGCTATATCGACCTTACCGCCCTTCATTCTGAATTTTTTCTCGTTTATAAAAACGAACGTTACACCATCCTCAACGAGACTTAAGGTTAGTGTATCTCTGCTGTCGTTATCGATATCCGATATCAGAATAAGCGGAGATTGCGATAGCAACGGAAGCGAGGTGGATTTGTAGATGAGTTTCATTGTTTATATTCCTTTCTTAAATGTATTCCGCAACGGTTTTTGAAGGCTCTTCCGAAGATAATAATTCGAGCGTCAGCTCTTTTTCAAACGCGGGAATCTCCATTTTGTCGATATCCCTATGCTCGTAAAACATTCTGACGTAAATAATATCAAACGGATTTGATGAGAGATATTCACGCATCTCGGATAAAGCTTTTATCTCGGAGGAAGCTTTGAAAAGTATACTGCCTCCCATTGATACTCGGGATATACCGCTTTCCGAATCTGCGCTCAGGGGGCCGAACGGAGAAATTATGCGTTTGCCCATTGCCATTTGAGCCGGGAGCTTTATTTCGAATATGCATTCATCATCGGTCTGTGAAATATCACACGTTTCATCTATTCTGAATTTCTGTATTTTTCGGATTTCCTTTCCGTTTATAACGTCAATTTCGTCCGCGGAATGATCAATTTTCAGAAGAGGGGAATCAACGCTTAAATAGCCTCGCATACCATCATAGGGCTCGTATGCATCCTCGTATTCGCTGTATGCCCCCTCATAAAGTCCGAACTCCTCTAATCCGAATCGAACGTTGGTTGCCGTCTCCGCATGCGAGGATATCGCAACGAGATCCTTCTCGGGATCGGACGTGAAGCAAATATAGAAGTCTCTTGATGAGGTGGCTACGGAGGGAACGTCATACGTTCCGTCGGAATAGTCGAATCGCATAGCTATGTTTCGTCTTGAGGCTGAGGTGAAATATTTCATACGCAGAGCGAGAGTGTATGGCGTTTTTTTCTTAAATTTAACGTGCTGAGGTCCGATAACCACAGTTCCGTTATGCTCCGGCAAGGGGGTGGTAGTGTAGCAGCCCGAGACTATTGCGGGGGCAATTTTAGAGATGTTAAGCGCGGAATGTACCGCCATAAATTCTTCGCCCCCCATAAGATTTTTGCCGTGAACATGAAAGAAAATCGCATAAGAGCCGAGCGAGTCGTCATAATCTCCGACGCCTGCGCGGAAGTCGTCTGCGTCGCTTCCGAAAAGCTTGAAAAAACGGTAATTCTCGCTTGGTACGTTTGACGGCAGAGCCACAAGAGAAGCGCCTTTTCTTCGGTGAGGCCAAACGAGAGTTTCACGTATCAGCTTGAAATTACGTTTACGCATTAGGCAGACCTCTTACCACGCCCTGAAGCTCGCCGTCATACCATATAAAAACGGTATAGTGAGTTTCCGCCTCGGGCATAAGCTCCTCGTCGGCAACGCCGTCGCCCGTGAGACGTACTACGTTTGAGAATATGATTTCCGAGGCATCAACGCCCGAATCAAAGCTGAATTCACAGTAATAATCGTCGTCTATTCTGTCCGGAAATTCAAGGGTTAGCAGCGAGCATTCTCCGAGCCTGTAGCTCTTTCCGTGCTGAAGCGTGATATTTCTTTCGTCGGTTATTACGCTGTCCCCCGTGACAGAGGGCAGTGAAGAAAAATTATCAATTCCGTTGCCAACCTTAATCTTGCAGTTTCCGGCGTGCGTTTTAAGTATGGCAATCTCACCGTCGGGGATAACGCAGTCAAAACTTGACCATTCGGATTCAGTGCCGCGCAGATGGCGTACGCTTTGAATCATACCGTCACCTCCCCCGAAAGCATATCTCTCATAGAGGGATAAGAGGCGTCTAAAATACGGTCATCTATATGTAAAAGACAGAACGAAAGACGCTTTTCAACGGAATCGTTTTCATGGGAAAGCCGTTCTTTCATTTCAAGGAGCGTTTCATCTCCCATGGAAAAATAAAGGGGAAGCTCTCCGCTCGTAATATCGCTGAAAAGCTTTTCAAGGGTATGGCCCGAGGAAATACCCGTGGGAATCTCAGCCGCAAGCGAGCCCTCTCCCTCAGAGGATATATCGTCAAGCAGCATATTAAAGCGCTTGATAATGAAAAGCGAAAGCTTGTCAAACGCCGCCTTCATTTCGCTCGAGGTGTAGCCCCTTCCGCCAAATGCTGTAGGCGCTGTAGGTCGAGAGGGAAGCGAGGCGATTTTTAAATCGTTTATCTCGGAGTCTAATATCTTTGTTGTGTTCATAGTTTCCTTTCTGTTTATCGATTTCTTTTAATCTTGCCTTTGGTATAAAATCTGTATGCGATAACGCAAATGGCAAAGGGAGAGGCAAATTCGTCCGAATAAAGAGTTATCTGCTTCTCGACCCAGCCCTTTTCTCTTTCGTGTATAGGCAGGGTATAAACGCCGTCTGCGCTGAGCGAAAAGCTTGAAAAATCAATATCGCTGAAGAAAAGGTCTCGGCTTGGAAATCTGGTCAGCTCCCTGTATCCGCCGTTATCCGTTCCAACCTCGCAAATGATTTTTCCGCCGGCGATTGATTTGCATTTGATTATGAGTGAATTTTTGACTGTGTCCTTAACGAGATGAGGTATTGAGCAATCGTCTCTTTTCGTCTGTATGGCGTATCTTATAGCGTGTCCCGCAAACGAATAGTAAGAGGGGTGTATACTTTTGCCCCAGGCGTTTTTATATTCTTCTTCGTCAAATTCCGCTTCTGCCGCTACGTCGGGCGGCGCGATTCCGCGCTTGTCTGTGTTAAAAACAAACACTTGACCGTCACCCGTGCCAAAAATCAACAGGTCGTTTATGGATAGAATATGCGTAGGAGGGCTGAAATCTCCGCCGCGGCGTTCCTCCGTGACGTATACCTCGTACTCTTTGCCTCCCTCTATTGTATAAAGTATACGCTCGCCGTTGACCGTAGTGCTGTATACGGTTTCTTCGGTGGGCTCGTCGGTTTTTTCGTGCGTGAGGAGTCCTTTATGAGCTGTGGGAGAGTAGCGATAAACTCTTTTGTCGTTTTTGTATGATCCGATACCGGAAAGATAGAACCATTCGTATTCCGTTTCTCCGCCTGCGCCGCTAAAGGTCGCTCTCGAATCGGCAAGATATATTCTATCACCCGCGAGAACAACGAGATATCCCTTCCATACGGCAAGCTTTATAGCGCTTAAATCCTCTGAAAGTAATCTTTTGTTTACTTTGTTTGACCTTGTGGCGATGCTTCGCTCCAAATTTATATTTTTCTTTGCAAGCGCGCTGATACCCTTTGAGCTTACGAAAACGGGATCATCAAAGAATGATATAGCTTTGCCCTTAGCAACAAATCCCGAATGGACGTAGGATACGGGATATATTTTCGGCAGTATGTTAATGCCGGTGGACTCGGGCGTGTGGTAGTATATGCTTCCGCCGCCGTCGTCACGCTCCTTGAATATTGCCAAAGAGTCTGCTGCCGCAAGAATCGCAACGTTGTTGAAGTTACCTACTCCGTCCTTGAAATAGTTCATTTCTCCAAAATACAGAGGGTGATTTTCTCCCGACGTGTCGAATGAAGAGTAAAAGCAGAAACCGGGATAATCGGGATTTCCCGTTAAGAATATACGTCCGTCAAAGCTTTCTGCTATTCGGCATTTGGAGATTATCTCCGAGATTTTGCCGATGCCCTTATAGTTGGAGCTTACGAAGCCGTGATATTTATCGGCGTAATCGCTTTTGTTGCTTGATAAAACGCCCTTGACGGTGATCGTTTTTCCGTTGTACTTGTTTTTATCGTCAAGCGTAATCAGAATTTCTTCGTAGGTCGAGCCGTTTGAAATAAGTGTAAACGGATAAGTCTCATTGTCTATCTTTACCTCAAGGATATCTTCCGCGGGATTGTTTATTTTCAGTCCTAATGATACGCTGTTTATTCTTGTATTATAAAGAATTTTAACGTCACCTACAAACTCTATATTCTCTATTTTTTGGAATTGTGTTTCGTCGGCGGAATAGCTGATCGTGTCAAGAGAAGGACACGTGCTGCAGGCTGAATATCCGAAGTATTGAAGACCTGAGCCGAAATGCAATCTCACAAGAGCCTGACACTCCAAAAAGCAGGAGTCTCCGATTGTTAAAACAGTATCGGGGAGAATAACCTCCTTAAGCGCGGAGCAGCCTCGAAAAGCGCCTGTGCCGAGTGTGGTTACGCCATACGCTACGTGGCATTCGGTGATGCTTTCGTTGTTCTTGAACGCGTATTGATCTATTGCTTTTACAGAGTAATAGGTATCGCCGAATTTCACACGGGAGGGTATATAAACCGCATTTGTTTCATCGCTTATTCCGCAAACGGCGCATTCGAGCTTTTCGTTGTCCGTTATAAGATATTTAAGCGAGGGCGTTCCGTACGCAAGTGAGTCGGGGGAAGAAACGTTGTATCTTTCGTAAAAATATCTGGTTAAGAGATTTCTTTGCTCGTATTCCTCTCCGTTTACGTGTGTGGTGGGGATATAGATTTGGTTTTCCGCAATTCCCGCATGACCGACGTAATCGTCGGATACGACAAAAATATCCTTACCGTCAAGAATGTAAAGAGAGTCTCTTGAACAGTACGCATCGCATTCGGCGTCCTCTATTCCCGAAGCTACTCTTACGTTTTCGTGAGTTTCCATATCGGAAAGAGGAATCTGGTAAACCGAGTTTTCGCTGTGTAAAACAATAATGTCGTTACCGTGTGAGTTTTTGTAGCTGAAAATACCGTTTATCCTTTTTTTCGTGTCGTAAATCCTGCGGTATCCGGGAATGCTTTCTATAACGCCTCCGCCGTCAAGATCATAGTCACGGTACATATTTTCAAGATAGGCAAAGCGCTCTCTGGATATTTCTGATCCGCTTTCGGAAAAATCCACGCCCCTGAAGTTGTTGTAAATAACGCTGAATTCTCTTTTTGGGGTGTATTTTCTTGAAGTTAAATAACTCATTAAGCCCACCCCGTGACGTCTGTATACGTGTTGCTTAGCGAGAGTGAGTGACTTCTTGAAAGCTTTCCGACCTCGCTTCGATAAAGGCTCATATAGTAATCCGCCTTCTCGGAGTCATCATCAAGAAACACAAAAAACGCGGTCAATAGCGGCAAAAAATACGAAGCGTAATCGGGTATGTCTATCTCTTCCTCGCCGCTGTCAACGCTCACTTCCTTTACCGAGGGCTTATAGCGTATAAAAGCGTCTCCCGTAAAACCCGACGGTAAGGTTACGGTGTATCCGTCAACGTACGCCCCCTTGATTGCAAAGCCCGATGAATCCATCGGCAAAGACGTAACGAACAGCACGTTTGCGACACGGGTTCGTATATCAAAGCTTTTTTCATCTCTTGCTCCAACCTTTATTTTAGCGAGATTTGAAGGAACGAGCTCTGTGAAGATCATTTTCAAGGCGCGGTTTACGCTGAAAACAAAGCTTTCGCTGATGCCCTCGGCTTCGTCAAATCCAAGAGAATAAACCTCTTTTAAAAGTTGATTTAATGTCACTTTTTCGTCCTTTCTTTTTTTGTTGGGACTGCCTCGAATCCCGAAGAAACCGAGGCAGTCCTGTTTTTTAAAAGCCCTTACCTATCAGAGAGCGGTAGCTCCTACTATTGAGCTTGCGCTGTCAACGGCAAGAAGAATGTGCTTGTATGTTCCGAAGCCTACGCCGAAACGGCATCTGCCGCCCCATATGTAGTTGCCCGTGTGATGATCCACCCAGTTGGAGACTGTAAGGGGAACACGGTTGAAGAACATATTGCCGGAGAGATTTTTGTTTGCCTCAGAGGACATTATCATAACTCTGTCGTCCGCGGTCTGCCAGTTGGGCATTACGATTATGTTCCAGTTGCCGAACTGAAGGTTTATATCGTTATAGCCGTTACCGAGAGAGCCCTCGGAGCCGCAAACCTTCTTTGCGACAGCCTCGGCTAAGGGGCGGTTTCCGGGAAGAATAATGGTGTCTGCGGTGTAGCCGAGAACCTCGCCGTTTTCATCCTTCATATTACGGATTTTGACCGCAAGCTCACCGAGAGCTTCCTCAAAAACCGCGGCGCTGGCGCGTCTGTTTTCGGTACCCGTGCCGAAGATATCTCCGTAGAAATAATTGGACTGAGTGCCCTTTGATGTGCCGATACCGTAGGTGTGACTTGCCGCAAAAAGAGGAAGTCCGTCGGGAGCGGTCAGATCAAGGTCTGCCTTTGCAAACGTTCCCGAAAGAAGCGTACCCGAGCTGAGAGCGTATTCGCATATCTTATGCATAGTTTTGTAATAGGCTCTGGTGAAGTTTTCCGCTCTGCGCTTTGCGTCCTGAGCAACGCCGTAATTGGCGTCCTCCATCATTTCAGCGGTTATGGTGAATTCCTTCATAAACTGAATATGCTCGATAAACTTGCGATAGGTTTCGGAAATGCTGTCGTTCTCCGCACCGCTGCCCTCGGGAGCCGCGCGAAATACGTCGAATTCGTTCTGACCGACGATGGTTTCGCCAAACTTACCGCTTCTTTCAATATTGAAGAGCCAGTCGCAAATACCTCCCTTTTTTGTCTGCATATCGCTTTCGTGCTCAATGACCATTTTTATGGGAGTTTCGAGCTTACCTATCGCGCTGTCGGCGAGTCCTGATGATTTAGAATAAATTATCATATCTTTTCCTTTCTTTGTAGATTAAAATTTAACGTTGATCCTGTCGCCCACTTGACGCGCGCTCATAAGATCTACTACGGTAGCAACGCCTGAGGTGACGGTGGCGGTAACGTTTACGGTGGAGCCGTCGGCATCCTTGCCGAGAGTGACCTTATCTCCGACCATAAGAGCCGAGGGATCGGCGCTGACGTTGGTTTCGAAAATCATATTTTCGTTGACTTCGTAGGCAAAAATCTCGGATTCACCGTATTTTCCCGCGGAAAACGCAACGTGGGTGGGAGTAGTGGTAGCAGGGCAGGATGCAAGGCCTCCGTTGCTGATAATAAGCGCGTCTCCGACCTTTACGGTGAGCGAAGCGCTCTTGTTGAATTTCTGAGGCTCGGGTACGTTAACGCCCGAATTGAGAATTTTAATAAGCTTAAACATTTTTATCCTTTCTTATCGTGAAACTTTTTTGTAGAGCTTTTGTATTTCTCTGTCGGAAAGACCCGAGAAAAGCTCTCTTGCCGCTTCAAGCTCGCCTCTTGTAAGTGTGCCCGAGGGAGCTGCGGCGCTTCTCGGCACAGAGCTTGTCAAGTGACTTCTGTTATCGTATTTTCTTATAGGCTCGCTCGTTGCCAGATACGCTTCCTTTGCGGAAAGTCCGAGGTCGCGAAGAGCGGCGTAGCGCAGAGGGTTATCAAGCTCCATAATGCTTGTTTTATCCCTGAGGTGAGGGAAGAGTGCGTGAAGCTCTTCTAAATCCTGTTTTTCAATCAAACCGTAATCGACGGCGGCGTTTTCTTCACTTGTCCCTTCCTCACCTGCCTCGCTCGTTGCGTCGTCTTCGGGCTCGCTTTCTTTGCTGAAGCTCGTTTCGTTTTCCGCGCCGATACCGTCGGAATCGGTGCTTTCATTTTCGCTTGTCATAGGGTTCATTTCCAACTCTTCCATACTTTAACCTCTCTTGATTCTTAAATCGTTGCCCGAGGTCTTGCTCGACTTCGGCTCGTTATTCTGTTTTCTGGGGGCTTCTATTTTGCCGCCCTTATTTGTTGCGTAAGGGGAATACTTAGTTTCCTTCATAAAATATCCTTTCTGTTATTTTGAATGTGATTTTATATAGTTGTAGTAGTCGCTCGGAGACATATTCGCATAGAAGCTTTTCTCCTTTTCGGGCATTGCCGAAATTTCCTCGAAAACACGCTCGGCATTAATCTCGTCGAGTCCAAGCTCGCTTGCGTAGTCACGCGCCTTTTCAGGACTGAGATTGTTTTCCTTAGCGTATTGAACCGCTTTTTTGACGGTATTATCTATCGCCATCTCAACGCCCGTCTCTGCGGTAACGTAAGCAAGATTTTTTGCTATTCCCGCATCCAAAGCTTTTTTGTAGGCGTGCTCAACGTTGAAATTCGTGCCCTTGCTTATCTCTTCGATAAGAGTTTCGGACATTTGGGTTTGCAAGGCTTCATAGTCTGAAAGATAACCTTTGTAGCCCAACTTGTTTTCGTATTCGTCTACACGTCTTGTAAAATACGCATCGTTAAGGGTTTTATGAAAAGCCTTGCTGCTTTGTCTTTTCAGATAGTCCTCGTATCCTGAGGCGTTGAGTCCCGATGAGTGAAGCCTGTCGGCATTTACGCCGTAGTCCGAGCCCGTGAGGGCGCGCGTTGTGTTGGCGTCGACTATAGAATCGCTGAGCTTATCCGCAGCCCTTATGCCGCTTTTTGAGGCGTATTCAAAGTAACTGTCAGCTTCGTTTTTTGTGAGGCCCTTTTTATATTTTTCCTCAAGCCAGCTCATACACCTCACCCCCCTTCTTAACTATTTCCGAGAAATATTCAACGTTTTCTCTTGCGTGAGGGTAGTGCGCTCTTTCCTGTGACTGCCAATACCTTAAAAGCGTCTGCGGGGATGCGGGATCTCCGAGGGTTCCCGACTTGAGATTTTCAAGATTTCTTTCCCAAAGAGCCTCTCTTTGATACTCCGTGCCTGCGTTGTGATCGACGGAGAATAAATACGAGTCGTCGTATTTAAAGCGTTTTTCAGAGGTGTCGAAAATGAGAAAATCGTGTCGGTTAAACCATTCGTTGTGAGATTTTCCGTAAGCGTCGGTAAAGGATAGAATTCTCGGCTCGTCAGCAAATGCGAGATAATGCTCGAAAATAAGTCTGTCGAGCGCGGCGTAGGCTGCGTATTTCATCTTTCGCTTGGATTCAAGACGGCCGCTCGCCTGCTGTATTCTGAGCCTTCGCGCGACTCCCGATTCGTTAGAGGATTCGCTGATGCCCTGATACGCATCGGAAATTCCGAGGATACGCTTTGAGTGGTAGTAAAGCCTCTCCGCCTCGTCAATATCCTGTGAGATGTCTGGGGTCGTGTCAACCTTTCCGTATTGCGCCATGCTTTCGCCCGGCTTCATTTTTATGACCTGACCGAAAACGGAATTGTTAATATTGACGTTCGCGTCCTCGGGAACGACGGGTGTGACGCCGGAGCGTAAGAGCTTTTGTAAAATCCGCGATTCGATCTTGTTTATCGCCTGCTGCTCGGGGCGTATGTATTTACAGTCGGACTGACCGAAAAGACTCTTTTCGGCAGAGGTGTTTTTCCTTATAACTATGGGGAATGATTTTGGTGTGTAGTAGGGAACCTTAATTATAGCGTTCGAGTCGGTAAGACTTCCTATCGCCTCATAATCTATGTCTATTGTTTTAAAGCTCCTTTTGCCTACGCAATTACATACGTCGGAGGTTTGATTGCATATTTTGCAAACTTTAGTTTTCCTTTTATAGTAATTTTCAATGTCGGATAGAATAAGATCGCCTGAAAATACAAATTGTCCGATGCTGCCGTTTTCATCCTTGTAGAATGAAAGTATAACGTTTACGGTATCGTTAAGAGTATCGCATTCAGATTCAAGCCCCTCGTCAAGAAGAAAGGACTCCTCCTCGCTTATCCCGTATTTTCTTATAACCTCTCCTCGAGTAGTCGTGAAACGCAAGAAGCAGTATTCCATATCCTCAACGCTATAAACGTTAGGTTGGGGAATAAAATCTCTCGGTGATATACAATGAATTCTGACGCCTCCCGTAACCTCGCCGAAGTCCTTGGTGCTGTCCCATTCCACAAACCAAACGCTTCCGCCGTATATATAGGTGTAGCGCTCGTCAAGATCGTTAAGCTCGTCAAAGGGAAGTCTTAAGCGCAACGAACGGCAAAGTGTCTCGATAGCGTGCGCGGTCCGTCCCGATTTTTCCGAATAGACCGCGGCGTCGGTTTTGGGTTGAGGTATTTCGCTTGATACCTGGCTTTCGACTATTTCGTAGGTTATATTTCTTATGGTTACGGCGTTTTCCTTTCCGCCGTCTATCTCGTAAGAGCCCTTGTATTGCGCCATATTTTCTTCGAACCCGTCGAGTATATCCGAGTAGGCATTTTTGGCGCTCTCATATAAGCTTCTGAAATATTCGAGCCTTTCCTTTTCATTTTTATTGTGAGTATTCAAATTGGTTCTCCGTATTTTTGCTTAAGATAGTTTTTCTCCTCCGCGTCAGCGGCGTTATAATCCTCCCACATATCGCTCGTCCAAACAGCTTTAGGTAATGACGGCTTGACTTCTGCCGGACGGGCGTAAAAGATAGCAAATCCACGCAATGCATCCGGGGCGTGTGTTAATTCGTGCGGCTCGTTGGCGCAGTCGGAGGGGCGTAGCTTGTCGATTGTCAGAGCAGGCAGACAGCGTATCAGCTCGGTACAAAACGAGAAGATTTTCAGTCTCGGACCCTCGGGCGTGTCGGAAAGAAGCTCCTTTATGGCAAGCCAGCCCGTCTCTCTGTCGTTTGAGGTTTTTGTAAACGTTACGCCTCTCTCGGAGAAAAGACTCGCTTTTGTTTTTCCTGTTTCCTGGCTTCTCGAAAAGAGGTCGGGCGGAGCGAGAGTTGCGTATATATCCTCGCCCACGGGCGTTCTTTCCGAGATTCCCGATGCCGCCGCGCCTATCGGTAGGTTTGACTCGCAAAATTCACGGTATACGTAAGCGGTTCCGTTGGGAGATACGGCTATCCAAAGGCAAACGAGCCTGTCAAGACCGTAGTCTATGGTTCGGTATTTTCGCCAATCGCGTGGAATTTCGAACGGTGTGCAGACGTGCTTTGCGTGGCTGAATTCGTTGAAGTACTGTCCTTCGAAAATATTCCAATCACCGAAAAGAAGAGCCTTTCTTTCCCTTTCGGGCAGGGCTGTGAGTCTTTCCTTGTATCCGGGGTCGCTGCTCATAAGAAAATTATTGTCATCGAGAAGCGACGGGATAAATATTCTTTTCATTCCGTCCTCCGAAAAAGCTTTTACCATGCGGAGCGGGGTCGATAAAGCGTGACTTCACCCAGCTGTGTCCAACACCACCTGGGTTGGTGGAGGACTTTATCTGCTTCGGAAAGCCGTTTGCGCCTCTGACGCGTGAGATGAGATATACGTATTGCGCCTCGGTAAAGTGCGTGAGCTCATCAAACCGTATACAGTCGTACTCAGCGCTTTGATATTGATAAACGTCGTTTTCGGTGGCGCAGTATCCGAAATCGATAATAGAACCGTTCTTGAATTTGCCGGTGTGATTTGAGGAATTGAAGGTATATATTTCTCTCGGAAAAAGCGCAAGGCTTGTTCTTATGAGCGATTTGTCAAGCTCCGAGAAGGTTCTTCTCAGTATAAGCTGCTTGGAGCCGGCATATCGGAGCGCAAAGAGAAGAGCGTCAACCATTTGGCCGTATGATTTTCCGCCTCCCGCCGCGCCGCCGAAAAGCACCTCGCTTTCCTCGGCATCGATAAAGAGCTTTTGTTTTTTTGTAACGGTAAGGTCAAGCTTCAAGAGTTTTCAACCTTAACCGTCACAGCGAGAGAGTTATCATCATCCGTCTCTGCCTCGGAATCCGCCTCGAATCCCAAAAGAAACTTTACGAATGACGGGTCGTAGCGCCGTGTCAATGCGCAGTCTGTAAGGTAATCCCTTCTGATTTCAATGCAGTCACGCCACGCTCTGTCGAATTCCTTATGCTTTCTGTATTCATCGAGGTTATCGAGTGTCACTCCGATGCTCCTCGCAAATTTCGAGAAGCTCGGTATAGAGAATTCAGCCGCGGAATTTATGAAATAGGTGTACATCTCTCTCGGCAGCTCTCTGTCGTATTTTTTCTTCACTTCAAAAACGGTCCTTTCACAAGGCTGAAATTTCGCCGTCACGGCGCTTGAACAGATAAGCGCTTATCTACTCACATAAACCGCCGAAAGCGTAAAAGAGATAGCTTACGGGGCTTTCTGCGCGGTGCTTTGATATGGAACGCCGTCATCGTCGACAAAAGACGGTCGCCATCGCCTTGCAAAACCATTATAGCAGTGAAAAAGGGTCTTGTAAGTATAGTCTGCTTCCAAAAAACGAGGTTGAAGAGCCTCATAATTTGTGCAGATTGCACTATAAAAATCGCCAAAAATGAGCGAAAAAAGAACCCTATGTCCTATGGACATAAGGTAAAATTTTTGGACTTTGTCTAAATTTTCTAATTTTCATCTTAGAGAGGCGTAAATACCGTCATACAGGTAAGGTCTTTGTCGCCATTTTCAACGGATGAAAAGAAAACAGAGGCGTTTTGCAGCGCCCCTGTGAAGCATAAACTGTTATTTTTCGTTGAATTCTTTACCGTTAATTAAAAAATCAATAGAAACGTTGAAATAGCTTGAGAGCTTTCTTAACATCTGTATATCGGGACTTCTTTTTCCGTTTTCGTAGTGAGACAGAGCCTCACGGCTTATATTTAAGTCCATGGCAACCTTTAGCTGATTTAAGTTTTTCTGCTTTCTGATAAGCTTCAACCCTATAAGTCCCATAAATTCTTGCATAAATAAAATCTCCGATTCTTTTAAAATCTATTGACTTTATTGTAACAAAATGTTACTATATAAATGTTACAATATGTAACATTGAGCTATGACAAGTGTTTGCTTGGGGCATAAGTTGTACTTTTTGTTTTGAAAGGAGATAAAATGAAAAACAAAGAAAAATACAAAGCACCCGAAATCGAATTGATGAAGATTGACGTGGTTGACATTATTTCAACCTCGAATAATAACGACATCAAGCCCGACAACGGAGAAAATGACGGCGAATGGCTGTAAAGGAGAAGAAAAAATGAAAAAGAAGATTTTACCTATTTTGATGCTCGCTTTAGCTTTTGTTCTCTTGATTTGCGCTTTATCAATACCGGTTGGCGCAGTTGAAGAGACCGAGACACCCTCGGTGAGCATCGACAAATTCAACTTGGTTTTTGAGGATAACGTTTATCTCAAGTATGCCGTTAGGTTTGACGGCGTTGAAGACGGTTCTATCACTTCGGATAGTATCGGTATGCTCTATTTCAATGAGCCCAAGACCGATTATACCGAAGCTAACGCAACGTACGCCTCGGGCGTTGTCGGTCACACAACTATAGAGGATGTAAAGTATTACACCTTCGAATACCGTCATATCAGCGCAAAGGAGATGACAGACTACGTTTATTCTGTTGCTTACATAGACGTTGACGGCGTAAGATATTACAGCGCTCCCGTAAAATACAGCGTGCTTGATTACTGCTATGCAAAGCTCGGTAAAACAGGCGTTGCAAGTGATAACGAAAACTTCAAGGCAATGCTTGAAAGTATGCTTGAATACGGCGCAAATGCGCAGAAATACTTCGATTATAATGTTGAAAGACTTGCTAACGCAGATTACTTCCTCGTAGAAGTTATAGGCGGTACTCTTGAAGACGGATTTACAAAGGGCCTTTATAACGCAACCGAAACCGCAACCCTGACTGCTCCCGTAGCAGAGGAAGGATTTGAATTTGTAGGCTGGAAAAACTCCGCAGGCGAAGTTGTTTCCAAAGATAACCCTGCAGCCTTGACAGCCTTCACTGCAAATAATACCTACACCGCAATATATGAGGAGACTGTAAGCTATTCCAAAAATCTTGCATATACTCTCAGCCCGGATGAAACTTATTACATAGTTTCAGGCATAGGAACCTGCGCCGATACTGATATCATAATCCCGGACACACACGAAGGCTTGCCTGTTAAGGAGATTGGAGAGAATGCATTCAAGGCGCAGACTCAGATAAAGGGGATAACTATTCCTGAAGGAATAACAGTGATTGGACGTTCAGCTTTTTATAATTGTACAAATGTTGAAGAAATATATTTTAACGCAGTCGAAATGAATAATTTGAATTCTTCAAATCAGGTATTCACAAATGCGGGAAAGAATACTCAAGGTATTGATGTGGTTATAGGAAAAAATGTCACGAAAATTCCATCTTCACTATTCGAATCGGTTTATCAAAATTCCGATTTTCAACCCAAAATAACAAGCGTAGAGTTTGAAACGGGTAGCAGATGTAAGAGTATAGAGAAGTTTGCATTCAGCTATATAACAACTCTTAAAACAATCATTATTCCCGAGGGAGTAACTAATATTGGTGCGTATGCTTTTGGAAATTGCCATAATCTTGCTACAGTTACTATACCTGATACCATAGAGAGTATTGATAGTTATTCATTTGTAAATTGTAGCTCATATGCATACAACGAATACGAAAATGCGTATTATCTCGGAAGTGATACCAATCCATATTTAGTGCTTGTGAAGGCTACGACCACCGATATTACAAGTTGTAATATCAATAGTGAAACAAAAATAGTTTGTCACAGTGCGTTTTGGAACTGTTCTGTTCTGGAATCCGTGTATATACCGAATTCTATTCAAAAAATCGATAATACTACGTTTGCTAATTGTAAGAGTCTTACATCCGTAGTTATACCTGACAGTGTGACAAGTCTCGGTAGTAGCGCTTTTTCGGGTTGTTCAAGTCTTGTTGATATAACGATACCTGATAGCGTTACTAATATTGGTTCTACAGCCTTTAAAAATTGTACAGCTTTAAAGACTGTTACAATAGGAAATAACGTAATAACTATCGGTAAATCTGCATTCTCGAATTGTACCTCTGTAGAAGAAATATATTTCAATGCTTGCGCCATGACGGATTTAAATCAGTATTCTTGTGATATCTTTACCGATATTGGAAAAGATTCAAACGGAATAAATGTATATATAGGTAAAAGCGTAACCAAAATCCCCGCTATGCTGTTTAAAGGTGTGAGTAGCATAAACAATATAGCATTTGATAAAGAAGGTGTTTGTACAAGTATCGGTGCAAATGCTTTTGAGGGCTGTTCAAATTTGTGTCAACTCTTAATCCCAGATAGTGTTATTTCTTTTGGCGATTATGCATTTTTGGGATGTACCTCTATTGTAAGCATGACTATTGGAAAAGGCGTAACTTCTATGGGAAAAGAAGTATTTTATAATTGTGCAGCATTGGAACAAATCTATTTCAATGCAACTTCAATGAAGGGGTTATACAATAATAAAAATGTCTTTACCTTAGCAGGAACAAGTAGTGGCGGAATCAGCGTAATAATAGCTAATAATGTAACTAGAATACCTGAGTGCCTGTTCTACGTAAGCTACTCCCAAAATTCTCCTAAAGTAACAAACGTGAATTTTGAGGAAGGAAGCGTTTGTGAAAGTATTGGAGAACTTGCGTTCAAATACTGTGAAAGTTTAAACGAGATAGATATTCCGGATAGCGTAATATCAATCGGAAATCAAGCGTTTTCGGATTGTACAGGTCTTTTAAAGATAACAATAGGAAGAGGCGTAGTTAATGTTGGAAGTACAGCCTTCCGTAATTGTACGTCTGTAGAGGAAATATACTTCAACGCGACTAAAATGAATGATTTTTTGTCTGCCGATAAATTCACGTTTACATGTGATGAAGGTAAAGAAGGGATTAAGGTGTTCATAGGCAAAAACGTTACGAGAATTCCGGACTATATGTTTTATAATTCAAGTATAGCAATTGTGATATTTGAGAAAGATAGCGTTTGTGATACTATTGGTGAATATTCATTTTCTGATTGTACAGAGCTTGTGACTGTAACTATACCGGGAACTGTTGTGAATATTTCATATAATTCTTTCTGGAATTGCACTTCTCTTACTGATGTTTATTGCGAAAAATCGTCTATCGATTGGTCTAAAATTTCAATTAATAGCAATCACAACGTTATTGATTTTTGTATTGTATACTACTACTCCGAAATTGCTCCCACAACCGAAGGCAACTTCTGGCATTATGATGAAAACGGTGAGATAGTTATTTGGAGTTGATTGAGTTTAATCTTAAAAGAGGATAAAATTAAAAACTTTATTGAGACGAAGAAAATCTCTGGTTTTCAACCTTGGTTTCTTTAAATCCTCATAAAAGTACGGCAGAGCACTGTTTTTTGCAATGCTCCTGCCGTTTTTTATTTGGTTCTGCCTAAATGCGACAGCCCTTTATCTTTTAAATCCTGAAATATTCTAATATTTTTTTGAATTTGTCCTGCGCTGAAAGACAGGTATCTATCAAATATCCACGCTCGGAATCCCATTCCTTGAGTCCTCTGTAATAGAAAAGCTTGTGATCCTCGTCGATTATAAAAGGAACTATATTATGCTTTAAGCACTCTTTGAGAATAATAAGCCGCCCGACTCGACCGTTACCGTCCTGAAACGGATGTATACGTTCAAAGCGTACGTGAAATTCTATTATATCGTCAAGTGTTACGTTTTCCTTTTCGTTGTACCAAGAAAGCAGCTCTGACGCTTCGCTATGGACGTTTTCGGGCGGAGTTGTTTCTATGCCGCCAACCTCGTTAGGCAGCTTTTTATATTCACCAACGGCAAACCAATCCTTTCGGCTGTCGCTTGTTCCGAATTTTAATAAGAAGTGCAGCTTTTTTATATATTTTTCGCTAAGCTGCAGCTTTGCGTTATCTATTACGTAATCAATGCATTTGAAGTGGTTAACAGTTTCGAAAAGATCGTCAACGTTTACGCCGGTATCAGTGATTCCTATCGTGTTCGTTTCGAAAATGTATCTTGTTTGATCGTGCGTTAAACGGCTGCCTTCGATGTGATTGGAATTGTAAGTCAGGTCGATCTGCAGCTTGTGATAAATTCCACCGGGAAGGGAAGCATCCTTCTGCTCTTTTAAAATTTCTAAAAGCGTTTTTGCTTGCTTGCTTTCACGCTTTTTGCGCAGAGGCTGTTTTGCGTTTTCGGGTATGTTCCACGTTTTTCCCGTTAAAAAAGCGCCGTCGATTCTTCCCTCAGAGCAATAATTTCTGACGCTTCTTTCAGAAAGGCCCCACAAAGCAGCAATATCCGTAACCGATAAATACCTCATACTCTATCTCCTTTTCGGTAGATTGTAATTATTATACCACAATATCGGCAAAATATCAATAGCTTCTCTGAATTATTTTTTACATATATTTTGCCGATAACGGCAGAACTGTATTTTGGGATCATATTTTTGTAATATAGCTTGCCGATAACGGAAAAAAACAAAAATCCTCTCGAAATAGGCTCTGATTATAAACGTCTTTTGGAGAGGATTTCGTTTCTTTGTAAAAATTTTTGTGCTGCAAAGCCGGTTCAAATGAGGAAGCGTTACATCACTATCTCGTAAAGCTCTAAGAGTTCTTCTTCGATTTGCGCCTTGCGTTCTTCAATTTCTGCGGCTCGTACGTAGTTCGTTGCCGCCTCGCCGTACAGCTCCTCCTCGAGAGCTTCAAGCTCCGCCTCGAGCTTCTCGATTTTTGCCTTTGCTTCTCTTTGACGTTTTTCCTCGGAGCGCTTTTCCGCAGCCTCTCGTTTTCTTTGCTCGTATTCCTGCTTGGAAGAGCTTTCGGGCTTTGAGGCGATCGCTTCGGCTGCCTTTTCCGCTTGGGCTTCCTTAGCTGCGGTTCTTATGCGCATATATTCGGTGTACGCATCGTCGTAGTCCTCGAGCGAATAATCAACGAGTCCGCGCTCGTTATCCTTGTCAAGCTCGATAATTCTCGTGGCTATTCTGTTTATGAAGTATCTGTCGTGCGATACCGCTATTATAGTTCCGTCAAACGCTAAAAGAGCGTTTTCGAGTGCCTCGGCAGAGCCAATGTCAAGGTGGTTCGTCGGCTCGTCCATAATCAGAAGATTAACCTTTTTCAGCATAAGCTTGGCGAGGGTAAGTCTTGCTCGCTCGCCGCCCGAAAGAACGCTTATAGGCTTTATAATATCGTCCGCGCCGAAGAGGAAGAGAGCAAGCACCGAGCGTAGCTCTCCGTCTTTCTTCTCGGGGTATTCATCGTGCAGCTCGTCAAAGACTGTTTTGTTCTGCGAAAGTCCACGGTTTTCCTGGTCGTAGTATCCGATTTTTATATTGTAGCCGAGAGTTATTCTGCCTGCCGTTGGGGTGAGCATTGAATTGATAAGCTTCATAAGAGTGGATTTTCCGCAGCCGTTCTTTCCAAGGAAAAGCACACGCTCGTATCTTCTTATAAGGAAGGAAATATCCTTGATGAGAGGCGATCCCGTGTAAGAAAACGAGAGGTTTTTAACCTCAAGAACGTCTCCCGCGCTTTCCTCCTCCGCATTAAATGAAAGTCTTATATCCTTTGGCGGCGGGGGAGCAAGCTCAACCTTTTCCATTCTTGCGAGCTGCTTTTCCTTAGCTCTTATCGTAACGAAGTTATGCTCTCGGTTGCATCTGCGCTGAAATTCAATGTTTGCTTTTATTTTTGCGATTTCCTTTTGCTGCTCCTTGTATCGCTTTTCAAGGGAAGCAGCCTCCGCCTCCTGCATATCACGGGTGGCGGTGTAGTTGCCGTTGTAGAGTCTTGCGCCCGCATACTGTATGTGAAGCGTTTTGTTTGTCGTTCGGTCAAGGAAATATCTGTCGTGTGAGATGATTATAACCGTCTTTTTATAGGCGGAAATAAAGCTCTCGAGCCAGGCAAGAGAGTCTATATCAAGGTGGTTCGTAGGCTCGTCAAGCATTAAGACGTCGGGCTCCGTGGCGAGAAGCCGTGCAAGAGCAAGACGGGTATACTGCCCTCCCGAGAGGGTGGATATGTTTTGCATAAGAAGGGCTTCGTCAAAGCCAAGTCTTAAGAGCATGCTCTTGCATCTTGAACGGAATTCAAGACCGCCCGAGAGCGCAAAGCGTCTGTTAAGCTCGGTAAGCTCTTCGGTCTTTTTTACCGCCTCATCGTGCATACCGTGTGAAGAAAGAAGTGATATTTCCGATTCGAGCGCCGAGATTTTTGATTCCATGGAAACAAGAGCCGGGAATGCCGAATACATATAGTCTATGCACCTTGTAGCTCCGGGAAGCGCCGTAAGGTCGGGATTCTGCTCAAGACAGCCTACGGTGTATCCCTTTTGAAGATACACAGCTCCCGTGTCGGCAGAGTAATCACCGGTTATTATTTTGAAAAGCGAGGTTTTTCCCGCTCCGTTAACACCGATAACACCGACTCTGTCGCCGTCGTTAACCGAGAATGAAACGTTTTTAAGAACCGTTTCCATACCGAAGGATAGGGAAACGTCGGATACCGATAATGCTATCATTTTAAGATCCTCGAAAAAACGGGCATAGGCAACACTTCGGTTGAGCCGAAGCGCCGTCTGCCCGCGTTATGTAAACTTTTGTTTAATTTTCTGCTTCTTTATTAAGAATTTCAAGAAGCTTTTTGAAATCATCGGGCAGCTCGGATTCAAAGGTCATACGCTCGTTTGTTCTCGGATGAGTGAGCGTGAGTCTCTTTGCGTGAAGAGCCTGCCCCGAGAGAAGCCTTGCGTGCGCTTTCTCGAATTGCGTCTTACCGCCGCCGTAGACCGTGTCACCGAGAAGAGGGTGTCCCGTGTGCGACATATGAACTCTTATCTGGTGCGTTCTTCCGGTTTCGAGTATAAGCTTTAAGTGCGTTATTCTTCCGTATGCGCAAACCACCTCGTAATGTGTGATTGCGTGCTTCGTATGAGCGCCGGGAGTCAGTATTACCGCCATTTTTTTGCGGTCAACAGGATGTCTGCCTATTGGCAAATCAACAGTACCCGTGTCGTTTTTAAAGCCACCGTTGACAAGAGCGTGATATTCACGCACTATTCCGTGATGCTCAAGCTCCTCGGATAACGCTCTATGGGCAAAATCGTTCTTTGCGCAAACGAGAAGCCCCGACGTATCCTTATCGATTCGGTGGACTATACCTGGGCGCATAACACCGCCGATTCCCGATAAGGAATCCTTGCAGTGATATAAAAGAGCGTTGACGAGCGTACCGGTAAGGTTGCCTGCCGCAGGATGAACCACCATTCCCGAGGGCTTGTTTATAACGATAATGTCACCGTCCTCGTAGATCACGTCGAGAGAAATATTCTCGGGCTCTGCCTCGTATTCCGTTACCTCTTCGGGCTCGAACGCGATTTCATCGCCGTCCTTAAGCTTATATTTTTTATCCGCAAGCTCCGATGAGCCGTTAAGTGTAACACGCCCCTCGTCTATTGCCCGAACGACTGCGTTACGTGATTCTCCCGTAGCCGAGGCAAGATATGCGTCAAGTCTTACTCCGACACTGCTTTCACTGATTTTAAATATCATATTACTTTGCGTCGCCGCCGTTGTTCTTTTTTGCTTTGGCTTCCTTCCATTCCTTAACGATATCTCTCAAAAGAGCGAAAATGAGAAGTCCTGCGCCAACGCAGACGAAGGAATCCGCTCCGTTGAAAACGGCAAAGTTTATAAGTCTGAAATCAATAAAATCTATAACGTATTTGAGCGCTATGCGGTCGATCATATTACCGATACCGCCCGAGATTATCATAGCTATGGAAATTTCGTAAAGCTTGTTTTCCGCAAATCCGAGATAGAGGTAAATAAGAAGTCCCACTATCATCACCGTTGAGGTTATCATAAACACCCAGCGATGATCCTTGAACATTCCGAAGGCTGCTCCGCGGTTCTCAACGTAGGTGAGGTGGATAACGTTCTTGATTATCGGAACGGTTACGACCTTTGACAAAAATTTTGCCGAGAGCCATTTCGTAAGCTGATCGAGGAAAATTCCCGCGGCTATTATGACGGAATAGAGAATATAATCACGAGGCTGCTTTTTTACTATTTTAAGACCCGAACTCATTTCTGCTTAGTCCTCGGTATCGTCGGAAACGTCAACGTCGTGGGGTGTGATTATAAACGTGTTTGCCGCAACGGGATTGATATATCCTTCGGTCGTGTAGGTAACTCCGTTAAGGAAATCGAGCATTCTGCGACAGGTAGCCATATCAAGAAGCTCGGTATTGAGAACTACCGTGCAGCCCTCGATAAGATGGTCCGCAATTTTGCTGACCTCGTCAAAGCCTTGGGGCTTAACGAGCTTGAACTTTATGCTGCTGTCCTTTTCGCTTTCGTCTGCTTTAAGGGTAGAGCCGATAGCTTCGGTTTTCTGAGCCTCTGCCTCGTCTGCCTCCTCGAAGCTTTTAAAGGTTATTTCCTCTTCGGAATTCTGAAATTTTTTGTTGAGCTTGTCTGCAAGCTTACCAAACATGGTTTTATCCTCCTGTTATTTTATAAAAAGTCTGCGTCCGACTCTGACAAGGGTCGAGCCCTCCTCGATAGCCACTTTGTAGCTGTCGCTCATTCCCATCGAGAGCGTGGGTGAATCGCCAAAGCCGTACTGCGAATTTAATTTATCAAAAAGATTTTTTGTAAGACGGAAGTATTTTCTTAACTGCTCTGCGTCGTCGCATACCGGACCCATTGTCATAAGTCCCTTGACTGCTATCGAATCAAATTCGAGCGCCTTCATTAAGAAAGCCTCTGCGTCACGGGGCATAACGCCGCTTTTTTGCGGCTCCTCGGCGCTGTTGATTTCGATGAGCGCGGGTATCCTTCTTCCAAGCTTTTTGCCCTGCTTATCTAATTCCTTAACGAGAGAAAGAGAGTCGAGAGAATGGATAAGCGTTGATTTATCGGCAACCAGCTTTGCCTTATTCGATTGAAGCGTACCTATCTGGTGAAGCTCGGGGGAAAAGCCGTTTTCATAAAGAAGCTCGCCTCTGCGGCAAAGCTCACCCGGACGGTTTTCTCCTATCGCGAGAGCGCCTGCTTTCATAAGAGCCAAAAGCTCCTCGTCGCTGCCGCTCTTCGTTACGCAAACGAGCTTCGGGGGCTCGTTTCCCGATTGCTTTGCGATATCTCTAAGCTCGTCGCAAAGCTCCTTGTAATTTCTTTCAATATAGGCGAAATCAGTCATTTGAATACCACTCGGATCACAAAATATATTTCTTCGACTACCATTATACCACATACGGAGTCAGAATTTCAAGTATTAAATTAAATATTTGATAAAATAAAAAATTTCTATTGATTTTGGACTGAAAATTTGCTATACTATCCCTAATGGAATAAATTTGTACGTTTTAGAGGTTCAAAATGCACGAGAAAATAATAGGCGCGGCGTTGCCGTCGGTAGGGGCTTTATCCTACGTTGGCGACGCAAGGCACTCGCTCTACGTGAGAACTATGCTTGTAAAACGCGGTGTGTCAAAATCGGGTGAGCTTAACGAGCTTGCTCTTGGTTACGTTACCGCCGAGGCGCAGGCGGCGGCTTACGCCAAAATAGAAAATTTGCTTCTCGACGACGAGCGCGAGGTGTTCAAAAGAGCATATAATTCAACTCACCTCAATAAGCCGAAGAGGGCTTCGGGTAAGGATTACAGAACCGCAACGGGATTTGAGGCGGTTATCGGAATGCTTTCATTTATAGGCGACGAGAAGAGGATAGAATATTTGCTTGATATAGCGCACAGAGAAAACGGAGGTCTTGAAAATGATACAGAAGATTAAAGGAACAATGGATATTTTACCTAACGAAACGCCCCTGTTTCGTTATATAGAGGGAATTATGAGAGAGGAAGCCGAGAAGTACGGATACGGCGAAATCAGAACTCCCACCTTTGAAAATACCGAGCTTTTCGTAAGAGGCGTCGGCGATACCACCGACGTTGTTCAGAAGGAGATGTATACCTTCCAGGATAGAGACGAGGGACGCTCGATATCTCTTCGTCCCGAGGGTACGGCATCCGTTGCCAGAGCTCTTATCGAAAACGGAAAGTTTGCCGATACGATGCCTCTCAAGTATTACTATATAATTTCCTGCTTCCGCCACGAGAAGCCTCAGGCAGGCAGAAGCCGTGAATTCTTCCAGTTTGGAACGGAAATGTTCGGCTCCGAGAGTCCCGCATCCGACGCAACGGCAATATCGCTTGCTGCCTCGGTTATACGCCGTCTCGGACTTAAGAACGTAAAGCTTCATATAAATTCGATTGGCTGCAAGGAGTGCAGACCCGCTTACCGCTCGGCGCTGGTATCTTATTTCGAAAGTCACAGCGCGAAGCTTTGCGATACCTGTAAAACACGCCTTGGAAAGAACCCGTTGCGACTTCTTGATTGCAAAAATCCCGATTGCCATGAGATAGCGAAGGACGCTCCCAAGACGGTTGACCACCTTTGCGATTCTTGTGAATCAAAGTTCGATATGCTTAAGCGCTCACTTGACGCTATGGGCATTGAATACGAGGTAGATTCTTCTATCGTAAGGGGACTTGATTACTACACGGGTGCCGTCTTTGAGTTTATCGCAGAGGGCATTGGCGCACAGTCTACCGTTTGCGGAGGCGGACGCTACGACGGACTCGTTGAGTCTCTTGGCGGACCTAAGCTCTCCGGTATGGGCTTCGGTATGGGTATTACCCGTATAATCCTTGCGATGAAGGAGCAGGGACTTGATAATATTTTCGTTCCCACTCCCACCATTTACGTTGCGGCTCTCGGAGAGTCGGCGCAGGTTAAGGGACTTGAGATAACGGAGCGACTTCGCAGAGAGGGTAAGATCTGCGAATGCGATATAGTCGGAAGAAGCCTTAAGGCACAGATGAAATACGCAAACAAGATCGGCGCTGAATATACGCTCATCATCGGTGACTCCGAGATTGAGTCCGGACGCGCTCAGCTCAGAAATATGAAGGACGGCACTCAGACAGAGGTCGAGCTTGATAACTTCACTATATAATATTTAAAAGTGCTGTTACAAAAAAGTTGATTTGCAACAGCACTTTTTGATAAATTAAACCTAAATGACAACAAAAGTTGTCAAAACACAAGAAAGGAAAACTAAAATGAAGGACAGAAAAGATTTTTTGCCGGTCAATATGAATGATGTTAAAGAGCGAAATTGGGCGGAAGTGGATTTTGTTTACGTTACGGGCGATTCTTACGTAGACCATCCTTCATTTGGCGTTTCCGTTATAAGCCGAGTGCTTGAGGCGGAGGGGTACAGAATAGCAATCCTCGCTCAGCCCGATTACAAGAGCTGCAGTGATTTTATGCGCTTCGGCAGACCGCGTCTTGGCTTTTTGGTAACCTCGGGAAATATAGATTCCATGGTTGCGCACTATACCGTGTCAAAAAAGAAGAGAAGCTACGACTATTATTCCGCAGGCGGAAAAATGGGCGCTCGTCCCGATCGCGCGGTGATAGTATACTGTAACAGAATAAGAGAGGCGTACGGCGACGTTCCTATTATAATAGGAGGACTTGAGGCGTCACTTCGCCGATTTGCGCATTATGACTATTGGGATGACAAGGTGCGCAGAAGCATTCTCGTGGATTCGAGAGCCGACCTTCTTACGTACGGTATGGGAGAAAATATACTTATAAGAATAGCAAAGCTTCTTGATAAGGGTGTTCCGATCAAGAAGATACGTGACGTTCGCGGAACGGTATATCTTTCAAAAAAGGACGAGAAAATCAATTACGAGTATCAGGAAACGTACGATTACGACGTTCTGAAAACAGATAAAGAGGCGTACGCAAGGGCGTTTGCCACGCAGTACAGAAACACCGATTCGGTAAAGGGGAAGGCTATCGTAGAGTATTACGGCGATAAGATGCTTGTGCAGAACCCTCCCATGCCTCCTCTTGAAAGAGAAGAGCTTGACCGTGTGTATTCTTTACCGTACGCAAGAGATTATCACCCCGATTACGACGCTCTCGGAGGCGTACCCTCGATAACCGAGGTCAAATTCTCGATAACTCACAACAGAGGTTGCTTCGGGGCGTGTAATTTCTGCGCCATTGCCTTTCATCAGGGCAGAGAGGTCAGATCGAGAAGCGCCGAGAGTGTAATTAAAGAGGCAGAGATAATTGCCTCTATGCCCGATTTCAAGGGGTATATTAACGACGTTGGAGGACCTACGGCAAACTTTCGTTATCCCGCCTGTGAAAAGCAGCTTGAGGGCGGCGTTTGTCCTAATAAAAAGTGCTTAGCGCCCACTCCGTGTAAGAATTTGCGAGTCGATCACACCGAGTATATGGATATGCTCTCCGAGATTGAAAAGATAAAGGGCATCAAAAAGGTGTTTATACGCTCGGGAATACGCTTTGATTATCTTATGTACGATGAGAGCGACGCATTTTTCAGAAAGCTTGTAAAGGATCACGTTTCGGGACAGCTTAAGGTTGCCCCCGAGCATTGCGCAAATAATGCTCTTATGATGATGGGTAAGCCGAGCATTGAAGTGTACGAGGCGTTTAGAAAGAAATATTTTGAGCTTTGTCGAGAGGCGGGGCTTGAGCAGTATCTTGTGCCGTATCTTATGTCAAGTCACCCGGGCTCTACTATGAAGGATGCCGTGGATATGGCGGTATGGCTTAAGAAATGGGGATATTCTCCCGAGCAGGTGCAGGATTTCTATCCCACACCAGGAACGATTTCTACGGTTATGTATTACACGGGTATACACCCGATGACAGGCAAGCGTGTTAGCGTTACCACAGATTATCACGAGAAGCAGCTT
Organism: Oscillospiraceae bacterium; assembly: GCA_015063445.1. The sequence continues at coordinate 23,937 of SVUD01000008.1, read as the reverse complement.
CAAAGAGCCTTGCTTCAGTATTCGAGACCCGAGAACGCCAATCTCGTAAGAGAGGCGCTTAAGCTTGCGGGAAGAGAGGACCTTATAGGTAACGGTCCCGAGTGTCTCGTTCGTCCCGCATTCAGAGGGGTTGACAAAAGCTCGTATACAAAGAACAACCAAAAGCGTGCGACCGACACTTCGAAAAAGAGGACTTCTCATGGCGGCAAAACGGGGAATAACGCAAAAGCGCCCGCAAAAAATACCGTGAAGAGAACAAAAACGGATAAGCTTCAGAGAGTTTTCGGAAGCGATGCCGCGAGAATTCGCAGGGAAGCTGATAAAATGGCTCGTCCGAGCGCAAAAAAGTCAAAAAAGCGTCATTAAGACGAAAATCATTCGTCGTTTATACGAATAAAAAACTCAAAAAACACGGGCAGAAAAAATAAGCCGTTTTTTGAACGCAAAACTGCTTGAATTGATAGAAAAGACGTCAAAAAACGGAAAAAGGATAAAAAATGCGTGGGAGAAGTTTTCCACATTTTCCACATTCGAAACTGTGGATAACTCGCTGCAAAAGCTTCAAAACTCTCAAACCGCTTGACAAATCAAGCTTTTTTAACCAAACTTTTCCACTATGTCCACCAAAGTCGGTGTGGAAAACTATGAAAGCATCGATGACGGACAAGTGTCAAAAATAATTGAAAAGAATAATCGTTTTCAAGCTTCACAGACTTTGATTTTAGTGATACAAGATATTGTTAAAAGAAGAGACTCGAAAAATGATAGTAATTTTTACGAATTTTCTCTTTGATAGATAAAGACGCATTGTAAGAGGAGCGTTTATGTTGAATTTAGGTGTTGAATATATTAATGCGAAAAGGGCTCTTTTTGATAAGGTTTTCGCGGAAAAATTGAACAAAGAGCAGCGCAGGGCGGTTTTTACGCTAAGAGGTCCGCTTCTTGTGCTTGCGGGCGCCGGAAGCGGTAAAACCACGGTGCTTGTAAACCGCATCGCGTACTTGATAAAATACGGTAACGCTTATCTTTCGGATGCCGTTCCTGACACCGTGACCGAGGAGACTGTGCTTGCTCTTAGGGGGGCGCTGGACCTTTCATCTTCGGATATAGAGGAAATACTACCCGAATTTATAACCGAGCCTTGTCCTCCGTGGTCGGTTCTTGCTATAACGTTCACGAATAAGGCGGCAAATGAGATGAAGGAAAGACTCTCGTTGGCTTTCGAAGATAAATCGCTTACCGATTCTATATGGGCGGGAACGTTTCACTCGGTGTGCTTGAGAATACTTCGTAAATACGGTGAGCGTCTCGGTTACCGCAACGGATTTTCGATTTATGATACCGACGACTCGAAGCGAATGATAATACAATGCATGAGAGACCTTGATATTGACGAGAAAAAGCTTTCGCCGAAATCGGTTGCCGGAGTTATCAGCAGATCAAAGGACAAGCTTATCACGGCTGATGAGTTTGAATTGACGCACGATCCGAGAAGCCGTGACATTCAGAAGATCTATGCGCTGTATACCGAGCGTATGATGAAAAACAATGCGGTCGATTTTGATGATATAATCATGCAGACCGTTACGCTTTTAAATAATCACCCCGACGTAAGAGAGTATTATCAGAATAAATTCAAATATATACTCGTAGATGAGTACCAGGATACAAACTACGCTCAGTTCGTTCTTACGGAAATACTTGCGGCAAAGCATAAAAATATAATGGTAGTGGGAGACGATGATCAGAGTATATACCGTTTCCGCGGAGCTACGATTGAAAATATACTTAATTTTGATAAGACCTATCCCGAGGCGACAGTGGTCAAGCTTGAGCAGAATTATCGCTCTACCGAGACCATACTTGAGGCCGCTAACTCCATAATTCATAATAATGAAAAGAGACACGACAAGAGCCTTTGGAGCGAGAAGGGGCGTGGCGAGAAGATCACCGTAAGAGAGGCTGCCGATCAGAACGAAGAGGGCAGATACATCATCGAAAAAATCAATCAAGGCGTTCGCAATCATGGGAAAAAATACTCGGATTACGCAATCCTTTACAGAGTTAACGAGCTTGCGAGATCTCTTGAAACGACCTTCGCAAAGAGCGGTGTGCCTTATAGGATATTAGGAGGAACACGCTTCTACGACCGTAAGGAAATACGTGATATGATTGCGTATCTTTCGGTAATCAACACCGAGAGCGATTCGCTTAGACTCAAGAGAATAATAAACGAGCCGAAAAGAAAAATCGGCGCGGCTACCGTTGAGGCGATAGAAGATATTGCCAACGCGGAAGGTCTTTCAATGTACGAGGTGATGAGGCGCTCGGGCGAGTACGTCGCTCTTGCGAAGAGTGCTGACAGATTGAAGGCGTTCACGGATATGCTGGACGGCGTCGCTCGCGAGGGCGGAAAGCCCTCGGATATAATCACCCGAGTTTTTGAAAGAAGCGGATACAGCGATATGCTTATCGCGGAAGGCTTCGAGGGTGAGGGTAAGAGAGATAACGTCAACGAGCTTATAGCCGGTGCGCTCGAATATGAAAAAAGATGCGAGGAATCTGACACGGAGCCTACCCTTTCGGGTTATCTTGAGGACGTTGCCCTCGTAAGTGACGTAGATAAATATGACGAGAATGCGGATGCCGTGGTAATGATGACGGTGCATTCCGCAAAGGGTCTTGAGTTTCCCATTGTATTTCTTGCCGGAATGGAGGACGGAATTTTTCCGTCGGAGCAGAATATGCGTGACGAGGAGGAGCTTAGTGAAGAGCGCCGTCTTGCGTACGTAGCCATAACCCGTGCTAAAGATAAGCTGTATATTACTTATGCGAAAAACAGAATGATGTACGGAAAAACCAATTACAATATGCTCTCTTCGTTTGTGAGAAGGGAAATACCCGACTCGCTTATGGAAAATGATATGCCCCGCAGAGAGCCACCCCGTGCCCGTGTGTCGTTTTACGGCGAATCCGCCTATAACAGACGCTATAACAATGCGCATTCGGAGATAAAGAGAGCCCCCGATATTTACCCAAACAAACGATCGGGAGCGGCGGCTTTCGGTATAGAAAAGTTAAATCCGGGATGCGCAGTTACACATAGCGTGTTCGGAGACGGAGTTATAGTGAGCGCAAAGGATATGGGCGGAGATGTTCTTTATGAAGTGGATTTTGAATCCTTTGGAAAGAAAAAGCTTATGGCTACTTTTGCTAAGCTCACAAAGAAATAATGCACCATATGAAAAGAAAGGTTTACAAAATATGATAAAAGCGTGTCTTTTTGACCTTGATGGGACATTGCTCAACACCTTAAATTCGATAAGATATTACATAAATAAAAACACAGCTCCCTACGGTATTTCGGAGATAAGCGAAGATGAAACAAAGGTTTTCGTAGGCAACGGAGCGAGAAAGCTTGTGACGAACGTTTTGTCATCGCGCGGCTTCGATTTGAGTGAGGAAAAAACGAAAGAAATATGCGAGAAAATTCTTGAAAGCTACGTTAAGGAATATGACGACTCTCCTTTGTATCTGACAGAGCCTTACAACGGAATAGTTCCTCTTGTGAATGAGCTTTCGGAAAAGAAAATCAAGCTTGCCGTTATATCCAACAAGCCCGACAAAACGGTTAAGCAGCTTGTCACGCATTTCTTCGGAAATATATTCGATATTGTTGAGGGCGCAAATGAAAGAATGCCATTGAAGCCCGACGCGCACTGGCCTATTGATATTTGTAAAAGACTTGGGGTCGATCCAAGTGAAGTGGCATACGTAGGCGATACCTCAACGGATATGAAAACGGCAGTAAACTTCGGAGCCAAAATTGCTATCGGAGTGACGTGGGGATTCCGTGACGTAGCCGAGCTTTTGGAAAACGGAGCGAGAGTGACCGTCAACGAGGCGAAGGAAATTGCGGTTATAATAAATAATGAAAATGAAAAAATAGGGGAGGAATAAAATGAAAAAAATATTATCTCTCACTCTGATATGCGTTCTCTTTTTACTTTCGCTCGCCTCGTGCTCTAAAAAACCGATTTTCGAGGATGTTAAATATGAGGAGAACGGACTGAGCTTCTATTTGCCTAATACTATGCAGCGCGAGCTGAGCGAGGACTACGAGTTCTACTTTTCGGGCAGAACCATGAACGTAATATTCAGCGCAATGAAGATTACGGATGAATTCTTAGAGAAGGTTGAGCTCGAGGTGGGAACAACGGCTGAGAAATACGTAGATGCGATAATCGAAAGACGTGGGCTTGATAAGAGTATGCTTTATTATACGCACTATGAAGAGAGCGGTCAATATAATTTCAGATACAACTACGTCAGTGAAAATAATTTTGAGACGTTCTTCTACGTAACGGTTTTGGGAACTCCGGATAATATGTGGTACGTTGAAATGTGCTGCCCGAATGATGAATCTGGTCAGTATCTTGAAATGTTTGAGGGTTGGCGCAAATCCTTGAGAACATACTGAAAAACTACCGAAAAATCCATAAAAATCGGCGGTTTATCTTTAAATAGTACCATTTTTGACGATTAAAATATCAAAAACGTTAAAACAAAATAAAAAAACAGTAGATTGAAGCCCTTTTGGTTGTAAAAGCGTAAATGCTTTTTACAGTGAAAGAAGCTGAAATCTACTGTTTTTTCTTATAAAATAAGAGATTTATCTTTGATTAGTACCATTTTTCGGGAGTTTTTAGCGATTTGGAACCGCTTGAAATCGAGCTAAACGTAAACGTCAACCTCAACGTTGAGCTTTCCTTTTCTTGACGTACTGACAGGAGAGCGGTATATAAATCTGCCGTAGCCTCTGACGCTTATTACGTCGTTTTCCTTCGGAGTGTAAGAGTTGTTTTCGCATACCCTGCCCGAAACGAAAACGAGACGTTTTTTAAATAGCGAGAGTGATTCATCACGCGATATGGAGTAAATTTTTGATATAGCCGCGTCTATGCGCTCGGAGGTAAGCTGTATTGAGCGTCTTTCCGTCTTAAAAAGCTCTGTATCGGGGAGCGAATCGGTAACCGAGGTCTTTACGTCGGTTCTCTTTATTTTTTCGAGAGATGAGGCAACGTAGTCAGCTATATCGTCCTTGACGAAAACGTACCCCGAATTGTCAATAATGACGATATCGCCGATAGCCTTTCGTTCAATTCCGAGGTTAAGTATTGCCCCGAGAAAATCTCTATGCGTAAGCTTATCGGCAAATTTGGGGGCTTTTGGCTCTACGAGAATGATTTTTATAGGGAAGGGCTCCTCGTATCCAAGCTCCTCGGGATCGCCGAACCTTATCATCACTCTTTCGCAGCCCTCAGCGCCGCCGAAAACAGTGTACCGTCCTCTGCCAAACTTAAGCTTTGCCTCATTGAACACAGATTGCTCACTCAGACCGAGAAAATCGGAAAAAAGAAAGTATCCGTTGTCGCTTTTTCTCGAAAGCTCGATAAATCTTTTGTATAAAAGCTCGTCCTCGGTATTCATTACATTATATCTACGGGATACATGATTTTGAGCTGATTGATCTTGCTATCGTATGCGGCTCTTTGACTCTCAGACTCAAGATGCTCCTTGATAGCGCCCTTAACCTCATCGAAGGGAGCGGTTCTTGATTCTTCCTTTGAGTTGAGCTTGATAAGGTGATATCCGAACTGAGTTTTTACGGGAGTTTTCGTAATTTCGCCAACCTCCATTGAGAAAACAGCTTCATCAAATTCGGGCACCATCTGTCCCTTTGTGAAGTCTCCGAGAGAGCCTCCGTTATTCTTCGAGGGACAGGATGAGTTTTCCTTTGCCGCATCCTCGAACGTAAGCTCACCCGATGAGATTTTTTCGTAAAGCTCAATAGCAAGCTCTTCGGAATCAACCAAAATGTGACTTGCGTTAACAACCTCGCCGCTTGCGAACTTTTCAAGGTTTTCTTCGTAATACTTTTTAAGATCGTCTTCGCTAACTCTCTTTGCGGATGCAAGAACCTTTTCTGCGGCGTAGTTTGCGAGAAGATTATCGCGAAGCTTGTTAAGCTGCGCTCTGAACTCGGGCTCAGCCTCTATAAGATTTCTCTTTGCGTCGAGCAAAAGAAGCTTTGTGTCAATGAGCTGATTTAATATCATAGCTCTGCCCTGAGGATTGTTGTAGCTCTCACCTCTTTTGCCGAGAGAAGAGAGAAAATCGTCAACATCACTTGTTGTGATCGGCGTACCGCCAACGGTTGCTAAAATTTTGTTTTCCATAATATATCTCCTTTAATTGTAAACTATTATTTTCAAAATGTGTATTATTTTGTGCGAAGACCTTTAGGATAATGATTTTTAATCCTGCCTCCGCTTATCTTTCCTCCGCCGATTGCAGAGCTTCCGTAGAACAGGGCGCAGTATCCCGAGCCCTTGATATCGCCCGCGTCAAGCTCCTCGCCTCTTATGTAACGCTTTGCTTCGTCACGGCTGAGATTTTTCTTTAGCTTAAAGAGTGAGCCGTATGCCGAGAAGAACTGATGCGAGGGAAAGAGAATTTTACCTCGTATCTCGCCTATTAAGACACCTGCGGAAAATACGCTCTTTGGCGGTATTGGCAATCCGTGTGAAATTAAAACGATGTTTTCACCGTATTTTTTGATTGCTCCCCGGGGTTTTTCAAAAAGAGCGTCCTTCATAAACTCTTCAATTATACGCAGCTCGTCACGTGAGACCGATTTTGCGCTGTCACGGTAGAGAAACTCGCCACGCCCCCCGCCGTGCTTTTTCATCAAAGCTATGAACTGACCTTCTCCGTCTGCCTTGTGCGGATAAAATCTTCTGCAGTAGGATAGCGTGGGGCAAAAAGCGCCATCAAACGTTATTCCGTCACTCGTAACACTCTTTAATTTCTCATTGACTTCGCATAGCTCAAATTCCGGGTGGCTATCTAAAAAGCTATCAACGGTCATTTCATTTTCTTCAAGCGAATAGGTGCAGGTTGAGTAAAGAAGCTGACCGCCGTCCTTTAAAATCAATGCGGCGTTTTCTAAAATTTCACGCTGTCTTTCCTTGCATACGTTTACGTTTTCCTCGCTCCATTCCTCAATTGCGGGAACGTCCTTTCGAAACATTCCTTCGCCCGAGCATGGCGCGTCTACTACGACTATATCGAATATGTTTTCGTAAAGTTTCGTAAATTCTTTTGTGTCAAGAGAGGTTACTATTCCGTTTGTTATACCCATTCTTTCGAAGTTTCCGACGAGAATTTTTGCCCTTTTCGGAACGTATTCGTTTGATACGATAACGCCCTCTCCCATAAGCCCTGCGGCAATTTGAGTTGATTTTCCTCCGGGGGCTGCGCATAGGTCCGCAACGAGCATTCCGGGTTCGATTTCGAGCGCCGCCGCGCTTGCCATAGCCCCGGGGTCCTGCACGTATATCTGTCCCGCCGCATGCTCGGGAGTGTTACCTATACCGTTTATTTCTTCGTCAAAAACGTATCCGTGCCGAACGTAAGAAAGGGGCGAGAGTGAAAAATCCGAGCTTTCGTTAAACTCTTCCTCGGAGCATTTTAAGGTGTTGACACGCAGTCCTTTTTTTGCTTTTTCTTCGGTTAACGCCCGCTCGAACAACGGGTATTCGTCTCCCAGCAATCTTTTCATTCTTTCGGTGAATTTTTCGGGAAGCATACTCTCTCCTTTCTCTAAATAAAGTTCGTTTGATATGCCGACGTACTATTTTACTATATTTTGTCGATTAAGTCAACACTATGCGAGTGATTTTATTTTCTTTAAAGTTTATAATCTAATTCAAACAGAGTGTTCGGTAAAACGAGCTTTGTTTTATTTTCGTTTTAGAGTTATTGCGCTTTTATCCTTGATGTGTATTAATGCGTGTCATATGTAACATTTTTATTACGCGCGGTATATTTCAAGATTTTTTAAGGTTTGTGTTGTAAATACTATGTTGGTACAGTTTGACGTCGGAGGTTCGATTTACCGAGCGTCAGCCTCTTATAAGTCTTCTAAAGGAAAGGAAATAACATATGGCATTCAAAAACAGAAAAAAGAACTATCCTCTCTACGAAACTACAAAATTCAAGGATTTCAGAGAGATGACAGAAAACGTAGCTAAGCGTTTTCCCAATAAGGTAGCTTTTCAGTATAAGCTTGATCCCAAGGACAAGGTCGTTCAGAAGATAACCTTTGCCGAGTCGAGAGAATTTATAAAAAATCTCGCGACAGAGCTTCATTCCATAAAGGTGGAGGGCAAGCGTATAGCGATAATAGGTCAGGCATCAATAGAGTGGTTCTTCTCGTATACGGCTTTAATGTCGGTTGGAGCAATAACCGTTCCGATCGATAAGGATCTTCCGGTTGCGGATGCGGCATCCATCATTAATACGGCGGGCTGCGAATGTGTATTCTTCAGCGATAAAATTGCGGATAAGATTGCCGAGATCAAGGCTTTAGCGCCCACTCTTACAGGCTTCGTATCAATGGGCAATGATGACGTAGAATGGGCGACCAAGCTCTCGTCTCTCGTTGATTCGGGTAAAGCTCGCTGCGATATGGGCGACCGCTCTTATTTTGAATACGATATCAATACGGAATCTCTTGCGTCTATCGTTTTCACCTCGGGAACTACGGGTAAGGGCAAGGGAGTTATGCTCTCTCTTAAAAATATTTGCTCTGATATGGAGCAAGGAATGTATAACTTCAATATAACCGAAAGAACGCTCTTTGCGCTTCCTCCGCACCACACATTCGGCTCGACTGTTAATTTTGTAGGTCACTTTGCGCAGGGCTGCGAGGTGTATATATCTTCGGGTATACGCTATATACTCGACGAGCTTAAGCTCTTCAAGCCTACGCACCTTATTCTCGTTCCTCTCTTTGTTGAGACCTTCTATAAGAGAATTATGGCTACCGCGGAAAAGACAGGAAAGCTTGACACTCTCAAAAAGGGTATAAAGATATCCAACGCTTTGCGTAAGGTTGGAATTGATTTGAGAAGGAAGCTCTTCGGCGCTTCTGTTCTTTCCAATTTCGGCGGCGAGCTTGAAATGATAATATGCGGCGGAGCGGCTCTCAATCAGACTATAATAGACTTCTTCGAGTCGATAGGCGTCGTTATTCTTAACGGATACGGTATAACCGAGTGCGCCCCCCTTATATCCTGTAACAGAAATGAATGCAGAAAGAACGGCTCCGTAGGTATGCCCATCATAGGAGGCGAGGTGAAGATCGCCAATCCCAACGAAGCGGGAGAGGGTGAGATTTGCTATCGAGGACCTAACGTTATGCTCGGATATTTCGGTGACGAAGAGGCTACACGCGCTGTAATAGACGAGGACGGCTTCTTCCATACCGGAGACCTTGGATACGTAAAGATGTTTGGTAAGGATCAGTGGATATACATTACGGGAAGAAGCAAGAACCTTATAATCTTCTCCAACGGTAAGAACGTTTATCCCGAGGAGATAGAGACCGACATTCAGGGCATTTACGGAGTGAACGAGGTAGTCGTTTATGCGGGAGAATCTAAGTCCGATCCTTCAAAGGAGATCATAGTTGCCGAGATCTATCCCGATTTTGACGCATTGAAGCTTCATAATATCGATGACGCTCAGAAGTATTTCGATGACGAGATCAAGAAAATCAACGCAAAGAACGTATCCTACAAGACCGTCGGCAAGGTAAAAATCAGAAACGAGGAATTCCCGAAAAACACGTCGAGAAAGATCACTCGCTTCAAGCTTGACAAGTCGATAGATTAATAAAAGCGCCGATTTAAAAAACAATAATACTGCGGTAAAGCGACTTTTCAAAAATATGGTAAAAAAGCATAATATACCTTGACAAATAAAATATATTATGTTAAAATTATTATACCGCTTTGGAAGGAGGTTTTTAAATGAAATTACTTAACTTCATTTGGGCTATAGGATTTGGACTTTTCTATTTTATTGCTTATTTTGCGTTAGCAGTTATTTGCTTCGCATCTATAATATTCATTCCCGCCGGAATTCAGCTCCTAAAGCTTATGAGAATTTCCTTAAGACCGAGCGTGTATGAGATAGAGATAGACCCGGACTCGAGACTTTTGCCGAATATTCTTTGGGGCTGTACGTTCGGGTGGGCGTTAGCGCTTGAGCATCTGGCTCTCGGCATACTTTGTTGCTTAACTGTCGTAGGCATTCCTATGGGACTCAGAAGCTTTAAGATGATGAAGCTTGCATACGCTCCTGTCGGTGCTGAGATTGAGAAAGATTAAATCATAACCGAGAGGCTGTCGTAAAAGGACAGCCTCTTATCTTATGAGCTTTGACGTTGATGAAAATTACCGCTTAAACGGAGAAAGGGGTGGCATTTATGGAGCGCGAAATAGAATTTGAAGCGTCAAACGGTGTAAAAATATATTCGTACAGGAATCCATCGTTGCACGGCTTTTATATCTCGCTTTTCGTCAGGGCGGGTATGCTTTACGAGTCGGACGCGGAATGCGGAATAACCCATTTCCTTGAGCACGTCGTGATACGGAATATAAACAAGCTCTACGGTATGCGCCTCTATTCAGAGCTTGATAAAAGGGGGCTTGAATTCAATGCCTCTACCTTCAGTGAAATGGTTCAGTTCTACGTCAGCGGCTCGTCGGAGGAATTCGATTTTGGCAGTGAGGTGATCTCGAAGGCATTAGAGCCTATAATCTTGACCAAGGATGAAATCGATGCCGAGAGAAAGCGGATTAAGGCAGAGATCCGGGAGAGCGATGATAAAACCTCGCTTGCGTCCTTCACGTCAAAAATAGCCTTTGAAGGTACCCCCCTTATGCGTTCGATAATCGGAACAAACGGCTCTGTGGATAAAATCAATCTTCGCAGGCTCGAGGATTACCGACAGGCAGCATTTTCGACGAATAATATATTTTTCTATATTACGGGTAATTTTACCGATGACAACATCAGAAGGCTCGCGAAAATAATAGACTCGAAGCAACTTAAAACGGATATGCCCGCAAAGGATAACGTAGCGCCTATACCGCTCGGTTTTTGCAAAAGACCCCATGACGTGTACGTTAAAAACGCCGATTTTGCTATGGCTCGATTCTCATTTGATATTGATATGCAAAAGTTTTCCGTCGCGGAAATAGACCTTCTTTATGACGTTTTGCTCTCGGGGTATAATTCGAAGCTTTTTGTCGAGCTCAGCGAAAAAAGAGGACTGTGCTATGATATCAGCGGAGGAACGGAAAGGTATAAAAATATCGGTACGTTTCATTTTTCGTTCGAATTGAAGCAGAAGGATATTTGCGATGCCGTAGGTATAGTTGTTGATATACTATCCGAGCTTAAAACAAATTTACTTTCGGATGAAGAGTGCATGAAGGCGGGATACGTAAAGAACGCATACATGCTTTATGATGATTTTCGAGAACTAAACTTTACATTTTCCTACGACAATCACATTATGGGAGAAAAATATTCATCTATTGAGGATAGAATTGAAAGGTATAAATCCATAACTCCCGAAAGGATTCGCGATGTCGCAAAAGGGATTTTTAATCCCGAAAATCTCACCCTTACTATGAAGGGAGATAAAAAGCGCGTAGACAAGGAAGCGATACTTTCGCAAATAAAAAGATTAATATAACAAAAGCCGCTTCTTAGCCAAAGAAGCGGCTTTTGTTATATTAGGAAAGCAAGAAATTCAAGCACACCGTAGCTGATGAGGGAAACTAACACTCCGCAGCCCAAAACTCCAAGTAGTATAGCTAAAAATGACTTAAGCTTTGGAAAATTGAAAAGCGAGGCAACGAGAGCGCCCGTCCATGCTCCGGTTCCGGGAAGAGGAAGAAGAACAAAGAGCAGAAGTCCAAAGAATGCTCCGCGTGTTATTTTGGTCTTACGTAACGAAGCATTGCATTCAATGGAATTATCTGTTTCTGCGCCGTCGGTAACGGGAAAACACGGTTCTTCGACTACTATTTTTCCTCTGTACTTTACAGCTTTTTTTCGAACCCACTGAACTATGGGGCGAAATATGTTGAATCGTTCCATAAGATCAAGGACGTATGGAATAAGAAGTAATATAAATGGCACCGGGAGAAGATTTCCGCATACCGCAAGAGCAAAATTAATATGGTAAGGGAGTCCTAATCCGCATCCTACGGGAATAGCGCCTCGAAGCTCCACTATTGGCAGCATCGATATGAAAAGCACCCAAAAAATATCTTTTGTTTTCATTTCTTCTCCTTTTGTTTTTAGGTTACGGTTATTGTATCACAAAATATATAAAAAATCAAGTGGCGCATAAAATCCCACTTGATTTTTTATTATAGCTGAGTTTTTGCGGTTCATTCGAGAAACGTTAATACGAGTATCAAAGCAAACCGTAAAAATTATTTATCGCTCGCCTCGACGGCATCCGCTTGCTGCTTATGAGCGTGATGCTGCGATTTTATCTTTTCAACGAGCTTGCAGAGTCCGTAGCCCGATTGCATACCTAAGGTTATTACCAGAATTACTCCGAAATAGTATGCCGCGACGGTTGCCCAAAAGCTTCCGAATATGTCGAGCATATAGATAGAATAATTGTTAGGATTAAGGTTGAAGCAACGGGTATCGAGCGTAAGGTTCAGGATAAGGCCGAAGGTTATCCAGCCGAGCATAAAGACTATCGCCTTAACCCAGTGCTTAAAATCTGCCTTTACCTGCTCTGTAAGAAGCAGATAAATTCCAAACAGAGCTGCTAAAACGTGGCACATAGCCTCGGTTGCGTATGTGAACGTCGCTTCCGTTTTATAGTTGAAAATAACCTCGTGCTCGGGGCTTATGATCGTTGCGAAAAACATACCTAAATGCAGGAATGCTATCGTAGAAAAGGCGAAGCTCTTTGATTTTTCGTTCATAAAAAGCGTTAAGGGAATTACGGTGAAGGTAAACGGACTGATATTTTCGAGTGTCATAAATCCGTCCTTGAGCCATCCCTTTTCCGCGGATGCAAAATTCCAAAGGAAGAAAAGAATTATATCGACGATGATAAACAGGGCGTTGCAGAACCTTATGTTAAGCTTATCCTTGTAGAAGCAAAGCAAAAACAGGGTAGTGAAGTAGCATGCAATAGCAACGCCGAGCATTAATTGCATATTCATACGGTGTACCTCTTATTTATTTGAAGGCTCGTCCGAGGGGTCTGCTAATGGAGGGATATATCCGTACGAAACGTACGCGCTTCCGATAAACCAGCCGTAAGCCCAGCCCGACGGGAGCATTTCTGCCGATTCGGGATAAACGAATATCTGAATTTCTCCCGTACCGAATGTGCCGTATCCGATTATTCTTGTGTTTTTCGGTATAACTATGCTATGGAGAGAAGAACAGCCGCGGAACGCTTCTGTCTGAATGGTGTGGAGCGTTTCGGGAAGATTGATGCTCTCAAGACTCGTGCAGTTTTTAAACGCGCGACTCTCTATAATCATAAACGGATCGACCGTAACAGTATTGTTTTCATTTTCTTTTTGGTCTTCGTCCTTATCTTTATGCTTGCCGTTCTCGTCATAGTCGGCAAAGATGTCCTTTTCCTCTTCTACCTCGTAGAAGTTAACCTTTTTTAAGTTCGTGCAGCCTTCAAAAGCGCTTTCGCTGATTCGCTTGACCGTGGACGGAATGTTGACTTCAACAAGAGAGGTACAGCCTGCAAAGGCTTTTTCTCCCAGAACCTCAAGCTTCTCGGGAAGCGTTATCGATTCAAGCTTACCGCAATTCAAAAAGGCTTCGTATCCAATATTCAAGGTGGTATCGGGAAGCTCTATGCTAACCAATTCCGTGCAGCCCGCAAACGCCTTACTGCCTATGGTTATGATACCGTCAAGAAGGAATATATCCGTGATACCTGAGCGGTTTTCAAATGAACCGGACTTTATAGACAGAACCTTAAGATCGTCATAATAAGCACCAATGTACACCTTTCCTGAAAGGTCCTCAAAGGATCCGATTATTTCCGTGTAGTTAGCGCCTTCTATATCATTGTAAACTATTCCGGGAGTTGTTTCGTATTCCCATATAGCCGTTATTTCAACGTTATGAGTTATTTCTTTATATTTGCCGTCCCAACCACGCAGATAGTGTCCTTCTTTAACTACCGAGGGCGGCGTTGCGTTATGTCCCTGAGTTACTCTTTGCTCAAGGTTTCCCGATAAAAGCGTACCTCCGTCTATATTGAATATAACGGTATATTGCTTTTTTCCCGAGAAGAAGATAAGAATAAGAACTATGGCGATTGCGATAAATTCAATTCCGAGAATCAGAGCAAGCTTCAATTTATGCTTCATTTTTAAACCTCCAATAATGCCTAAAGCTGACACGGGCGCGATTTATTTTAAATATATTAAAAATTATACACGATAATATTAGCATACTTTTGTATAAAAGTCAAATATTTTGTTAATTTTTAAAATCCCGGGCACAGCGCACGTACCCGTGAGCGATGGACTTGCGTTGATTTCGGCAGCGCCGAGTTAACCGTCGGTGTCGTCGTTAAAAACAATAAGAGCGAGCATAAGACTGACAGCGCTTCCGAAAATGAATAAAACTCCGAGCGTTCCGATAAGATTGCTGACAAAGGGCTTGCCGGGCTCGGGATTCCAGGTAAGAGAAATTCCGCTGTCGGTTACAAAGTGGAAGAAGAAATAGTTAATGACGAAAATGATCGCAGCTATGATGATCATCCATAAAGAAAGTTTTAAAAGCTTGTTTTTCATTTAATACTCCGAATATGTTTAATATGTAATTAATTGTTTACAAAAGATTAAAATTCGTTTGTTTTTCTGGTGGCGTATTTTTCCGGATCAATGTTGAGCTTCTTGAATGCTTCAATACTGTCGGTGTAATAATAGCTTTCCTTCTCGATATAGAGGAGAGAGAATATTATGCGAGACTCTTCTTCATTGTAGATAACCTTTTCAATATGAGCGGAGTCAACTATGCCGTATGAATCATAAGATAACTCGTAGTCGTCGTGGAATATAACGTCCATGTAATCTGACGAATGATATGCGCCTTTAACGGTTTTGTTACGGCTGTCTGCCGAAACGTCGGAGAGAAGCTTATCAAAATCGGCTTTATCCAAGGTTAAGTCAAGATAGATTTCGTAGCAGAGCCTCGCGTCCTTTTCAATTACGTAGCAGTAATCGTTTACAGTATATCCCGAGATGCTGTCGGGGTAATAGGAAGGCACGTCCACAGATCTGTGAAAATCTCCGTATTCGTTTGGGTCGGTAACCCTGTCGGATGCGGTAAAGATAGCGCTGAGCAGAACAAAGGCGCAACCCGTGTTAGCAAAAAGCGATAAGCATAAAACTAATACCAAAAGTAATTTTTTCATAAAATCCTCCATTTCAAACCGAAGCTGATGCTTTTCGGTAGTTTTTGCGTAAATTGTATATTGAGTAATATTGCGTCAGGTAAGAAAATGTATTTGCCGATTTTTAACTTTTATCCGATATTTGCGAATGGCTGCTCTCGGCTTTTCCGAGCAAACAGGTCGCGCCGACGATCAGAACAATGCCCACTGCAGAAAGAGGTGATGGGATCTCTGCGAAGAAGACCGCGCTGTAAACGGTTGCCGCAAGAGGCTCAATTATGCTGAGGGCTGACGCCGTTCCCGCGGGGAGATCGCGCATTGAAAGCGTGTAGAAGAAATAGGGAAGAACGAAGGTGAAAATTCCAAGACCTATCATAAGGGGGACGGTTATAGCGGGCTTTGCCGATGCGTGCTCGAAAATTCGTGAAGGTCTTGCGGTAATAAGAGCCGTGAGAGTCATAAACATAAATCCGTAAAGAGATAGACTGACAGCGTTCATTCCTCTCTTGAGAGCGATTTTAGTTATTACGTTATATGCGGCGTAAACTATTCCCGACAGAACACCGAGAAGTATACCGACACCGTCAAAACGCAATCCGCCGATAACTCCGGATACGAGAGCGCAGCCTATTATCATAACGCAAATAGATGTAATCTTAAGCTTTGACGCCTTCTCGCCGAGAAAGGCTGTGGAAAATGCAGTAACGTATATGGGAGCGGTGTACATAAGCACGACTGCTGTTGAAACCGACGTCAATTGCATTGAGGAGTAGTAAAGCGTAGCTGTGCCGTAAAGGGTGACTCCCACAAATAAAGCGAACAGTATATCTTTGACGCATACGCGGAGTATGCTTCTGTCTGAAAAAAGAGCGTACAGCAGCATAGCGACAAAGGATACCGTTCCTCGTATAAGACTGAGCTCGGGAGCGGTAAATCCGTATGGCGAGAGAAATTTTACAAATATCCCGGACGTTCCCCAAAGAAGTCCGGCGAGCGCTATATATATAAATGCCTTAGCCTTCACTTAACGCCTCCGATATTGCGCCGATAAGGTCGTTTGCGGAAATAGCGCCGAGATTGAAGCAATCGAGCGCTTTTGGCATTTCTCCAAACAGAGCGTTATAATGGCATATTGCGGCAACGGCGCTTCCTATGTACGATGGGTGAGAAAGATCGGGATTATACAAATCAATTTCGGGAAGCGCTTTTGAAATTTTTAAAAATGCCCTTCCCACGTGAGAAACCTCTGCCCCCGTCTTTTGTGCCGCGGAAATGTAAGCCTTTGTTAGCTCGTTTGTCATTTCTTCGCTTGTAAGACCTAATTCCGTTAGCTTCTCAGAGCCTGTTTTTCTGCCCCAAGTAGCGTAAAGAATAGTCTTTTTCGCTCCTACAATATCCTTGAGATTTTCGACGCCGTATAAGAATTTATCGTAGTCCACAATTGCAAGGAAGCTTTGCTCTTGCAGGAAGAGTGTGTCGTAGCGATATTTGCCGGAGAGCGCTTTTATCTTTTCGGCGTACTCGTCGCCCTCGTTAAGATTGGAATAAAGATGTCTGCCGCCCTTTGTGACTGAATCGGCGGTTAGCTCCTTTCCGTTTGCTTTCGCAAGCTCTTCGAGAAGCTTTGGCATATCGTTAAAGAAGGTATAGCTGTTTCCTATAAAAAGTATTCTCATAATATTTCTCCTTCGATTTGGTACGGTTAAACCGTTAATAGCTCCGAGAAGTCTCTTACGTAACGGTCGGATACCTTTATCATTTCCTCCGCATAGTCCTCAGAGGTTTTATCATATATTCCGTATGATATCATACCGCTTTCCTTTGCGGTTCTGACCGCATTAACGTTATCGTCAACGAAAATTATTTCGCCAATGTCAACTCCGATGCGCTCTGCCGCAAGACGGTATATCAATGGGTCTGACTTTGTGGTTCCGAAATCATCTGACGACCATACGTTGTCAAAAAGATCAAAAATGCCGAGCCTTACTAAACACGGGTCGAGGGCAGAGTGAGGACTTGCGGTTAAAATATTCAATCTTGCGCCGCCTTTTTTCAGTTCGTTAAGAGTCTTTATAACGTTCTCCTTCGGTCCTATCTTATACGTGTAGCCCTCGTGCGCGTATTTTTGCATATCCGCCATCATTTCTTCAACGCTTTTTTCTATTCCGAGAGTCTTGAAATATTCCGCAGTACCGCGATAGCCGAGGGGCGTGATAATTTTGACGATGTCATCGCCGTATTTGATATTGTTTTCGTCAAGAATTTTAAGCATTAATCCCACGAAATACGGCATAGAATCCACAAGAGTGCCGTCAAAATCAAGTAAAAATGTTTTGTTGGTACAGTTCATTTTCTAAATCCTTCACATTAACCGAATACCTCTGCCGCCGCAACGGTTTTGATAAGCGATTTGTTTATTTTATCTTTGCCGTAGACGTCTATAAATCTTTCGGCGTATTTGTTTGTTTTCAGATTGAACCACAGAGTCCAGATACCCCAGAATACGTCAATGTGTCTATCTCCGACACCGCCGTTTCCAAGGTCGATGAATCCCGAAAAATTCCAATTGTCAAGCATTATATTAGGTAGACAGTAGTCACCGTGTAAAAGAACGTCGCATTTCAGCTCGCCTCTGCCATCGTTCAGCGCGGCGTAAGCCTCATCCGCGTTTTTGTAGCCGAAGCTATCCGGAAAGGCGGATTTGTCGTAGTTTCCGCTTGCGTAATTCTTATCGGCAAGAGCAAGATATTCGCTCATTCGGTCTTGCACAGGGCAGTCCTGGAAATCAACCTCGTGTAAAAGCCTGAGCCTTGTCGCTATGGCGTCGCATAGCCTTTTAGGGTCTCCGAGATACGCCGCGTGAGTGCAGTCCTCACCTCTTACAGCCGCTGTCAGAAGGCGGTCGCCCTCGACAGAGGTATGATAAGAGAGAACCTCGGCGCCAAGTCCCTTTGAATGAAAATACGAGGTCATCTCGGCTTCTCTTTTTAATTCTCCCGTCTTGTTTAGCTTGAGGTAGTATCCCTCACCCTTATCTATAAAGAACACACGGGCTTCGGGGGAGCATGAGCTATCGAAGATTTTTGAGTTGCCTATAAAGCGTGTTATCTCTTCGGGAATAAAATAGGGAATTCTTTCAATTAAGGTCTTTTTCATGTCTAAATCAAACTTTTCTTTTGAAGTTTCCGAATACCTCGTTTGCCTTCTCGAAGCTGGCGAAGGTTCCGGGGTAGCTTTTGATTATTTTCATCATTTCACCTATCTGGCGCTTGTTAACTATGCATATAAGAAGGTATTTATCGGTATCAGAGTACATACCGTGCGCTTTTATAAGCGTTACACCGTGCTTAAGCTTAGTCAAAAGCTCAGAGGATAGCTCGTTAGGTGAATCGGTTACAATTTCGAACCTGTATCCGTCCTTGATGCCACCGAGACCGCGGTCAACGATAACGTTGGCTAAAAACAGGTTTATAAGAGTACATATAACGGGGGTTACCTTCATTCCGTATACGAAGAAGGATATGAAAACTACTGACGAATCGAGAATAAAGGATACGTAAGCTATGTTCATCTCGGGGTGCGCTTTCTTGAGAAGCGCCGAAATTCCGTAAGTGCCGCCGCTCGCTCCGAACCTTTTCAGCATGATCGAGAATCCGAAGCCCGAGATAACTCCCGTCGCGATGCAGGCGAATACCACGTTAAAATCATCTCCGCTGGTAGCGAGAGAATAGGGCTTAAAGCCTATCGCTTGGTATAGCACGGGCATAAGAGACTGTATACAGATATATGCGCTGAGTATGATTCCGAGCTTTTTGTTTATAAGGATGCTGACGAGTATGAATATCGGCAGATTGAATGCGATCATAAGCACCGACCAGCTGACAGCATCGCCGAGAAAGTGATACGTCATAGTCGCAAGACCGCCAACTCCGCCCGGCGCAAAGCCGTTGCTGTTCTGGAAGAAGAAGTATGCCGTTCCTACTATAATACCTGCTAACAAAACGTGCAGAGCGTCAAAAACCAAGACCTTAGCTTCTTGTTTGTTTTTCATTGTAATTTCCTCAAAAACCTTTTATTATCCTTTTATAAAGCTATGCGTTGTGTTTTTTAGAGTCACACGCGGCGATAAAATCCCGGAAAAGCAGGGCGTTGCTTTTTTCGGATTCGAAGAGTCGTTCGGGATGCCATTGATATGCGTGGAGATAACGATTTTCGGTAGAGTAAAGCGCTTCGATGATACCGTCGTTGGCGATTGCCATAACGCATAGGCCCTTGCCGAGCGTTTTAATCGCTTGATGGTGAAAGCTGTTTGCGCTCATTTCTTCGCTTGAAATAAACTCCGAAAGCGGTGTGCCCGAAATTATCTTCACCGAGTGAGAGGGCGAATTCTTCGGCTCCGACTGTACGTGCTGAATATCGCTTGGCGATTCGGTCGGGATGTCCTGATAGAGAGATCCTCCGAGCGCAACGTTAACGAATTGCGCTCCGCGGCATATAGCCATAATAGGTTTTCCCGTGGGATATATTTTCTCAAATGCCTTGAATTCAAGCTCGTCGCGGTAAGGGTGGATATTACCGCAGGTGTCCTTTTTTTCTTCTCCGTAACGTGACGGCTCTATATCAGCGCCGCCCGTGAATAAGAAGCCGTCGCAAATTTTAACGAACGTATCAATGCTTTCATCCTTTTCTACGTACGGTAAAAGAAGGGGAATGCCGCCCGATGACTCTATCGCCTTAGTGTACGTGTTCTGAAGCTTCGTAATGACCTCGTCATCAACGATGCCGAGAATACCTATAATAATTTTGTCTTGCATAACGTGACCTTTCGTAAAAATGCGTTATTCTGCCTTGAGTACAATGATTTTACTGCATATATTTCTCTATAAAATCGTTCCAAGGCTCGCTTCCGCAATAGTTGGATGGACGGTAGTTTCCGTGCAGCATCATTCCGTGCTCGGCATAAACGTCACAGCTGCCATCATTATACTCAACGACCACGTTGTATCCGCTCGAAAATACGTAACCGTAATCTATCGGTACAAGCCACCGGGTCCATTTGTATTTAAGTGAAGTTAATTCATTCGTAAAATCGTTTATCCTGCTATTCGGAATCGTGTATGTCGGAGGTACTTCTCCTCTTATGTTGAGTATACGATCGTTTTCACCGTTCTCTGTTTTATATATGTCAATTGATGTGATATCTTCTATGTTGCCGCCAAGCTTGAATTTTTGCTTGAGAGGTATGGCACAGGAAGAAAGAGAGAATAAAATGCCTACAATTATTGTCAAAACGGCTATTTTTCGATATAACTTCATATGTGTACCTTTCTTATCATATAAAAATCAATTTTGTTTATCTTTTAAAATTTCATTTACCGCAGTACCCACGGCGTCCCTTAGCTCAACGCCAAGCACTTTTGCAAGAGTCGGCGCGTGATTTAGTATATTGCCCTCTTCAAGAGTAACGCCGGGACTAAAGGACGGACCTTTTGCGATAAAAGGCGGCTTTGGACCTGCGCTCGGCTCGTGACCGTGCGTTGCTCTGCCAGCTCGGTAGTCACTCGGATCAAAAAACGTAACCACGGGGCGTGTGAGTTTTTCAGAGAAGCTCGTGTATCCGTCTGTTTCCAGAACGAACGAGAAGCCTCCAAAGTAGCCGTATTTCTCACGCAGCTCCTCGGCGGTATACACGTGTCCGAAGCCGTATATGCCTTCATCTGCCATATTTGTGAGCAGGGTGTAAACTCTTTCATAAAGGTTCTTGTCGTCGGGGTTAGACAGGTAAACTTGAGCCGATGCTCCCGCGCTTGCGATCCAGGCACTCCACTCTGTAACGGCGCCGTTTTCGTCGGTTTTGATAAGTCCGTTATCGCAGAGCCATACGTTAGGCGAGATTACTCTTGAAATGTTTATCTGTCCGTGGTCGCTCATAACCACAACGTCCGTATCTTCGGCTATACCCGCTTCGTCAATTGCCGAGAGAATATCGCCGAGCCAACGGTCCGTGTTCTCAAGCGCCTCGTTTACCAAGCTGCCGAATACACCGCTTTTATGGCGCTTGCTGTCTACGTCTCCGGGGTGGATGAGCAAGAGATTAGGCTTATATTTTTTTATTATTTCCGACGCGCAATATATCTGAAATTCGTCGTATTCGGGGTGTTGGTTTTTAATGCCGAAGCGCTTTACCGCTTCGCCGATTATTTCCATCATTTCATTACTTGCGCCACGCTCGCGGTATACCTCGATAGGCTCTTCTCTGCCTTCGATATCACAGTTAAGTATGCTGGGCACAAGATAGTCCACGGCGTCAGCGCAGTCGGATATCAAGGGCCACGTAGATACGCCAATCGTGAGTCCGGCTCTTTTTGCGGCGTGTATTAGCGTGTCGCATTTTATATCGCTAAAGCTGTTAAACCAGCGTTTGTTGTCTTTGTCGGGAGAATTGGGATTGAATATATGGTTGTTAATGACGCCCGTAATTCCCGCAGGCGCGCCCGAAATTATACTTGCGTGCACGGGGTGGGTAAGAGAGGGATATATCGTACGTACTCTCTTTATGACCGCGGCACCGTAAAGGAGTCGGGAAAATGCGGGAAGAGTTTTAAGATATTCAATATCTTCAAAAACCAAAGCATCAACGCTTATTACTATAAGATGCATTTTATTTATCCTTGCGAATCAGTGTGTTGTTAAAGTCGATTGAATGGCGGTTGAAGCTCGAAAAAAGCTTTGCTTGGCGATTTTGAGCCTTTTAATTCTTTTTCTTTGAAAATGTCTTTATAAGCTTAAAAACCTGCTCGGCTGTGCTTTTGAGGTTGGCGTAAGCGTTGCTTTTATCCATAGCCTCGTCTAAGGAGCAGGGCGTACGAACAATGGGGAAGAATGCGTCTATTCCGTGCTCGTTGCAAAGGGTGGCATCATTTGTGACCGCTCCCGCAAACGCTATTACGGGCTTTCCGTATTTTTTTGCGATTTTTGCTATTCCGACAGGGGCTTTGCCCATGCACGACTGCACGTCGAGTCTGCCCTCGCCGGTAACTATTATATCGGAGTCTTTTACGTGCTTTTCAAGCTCTGTAACTCTTGTTACAAGCTCGATTCCCGACGTTAGCGATGCGTTAAGGTAGGAAAGAAAGGCAAAGCCGAGTCCGCCTGCCGCGCCTGCGCCGGGGAAATTTGGATCTGCGTTTTTAAATATGTTTTTCGTGAGATTGGCGTAGCTTGAAAGCCAGGCGTCCATTTTTACTATCGTTTCTTCGTCTGCGCCCTTTTGAGGACCGTAAATTCTGCTGCAGCCAAGCTCACCGCAAAGCGTATTCGTAACGTCGCAAGCGACCTCGAAGCTGCATTCCTTAAGCTCGGGAAGGCTTTTGTCGGTATTTATTTTCGCAATATCCCGAAGCCCCTTGCCGCTTTTTGAAACTGCTTTTCCACAGCTATCAAGAAATTCAAAGCCGAGGGCGGATAGCATACCCAAGCCGCCGTCGTTCGTTGCGCTGCCGCCAATACCGATTATAAAGTGTCTGCAGTCCATTTCTTCAATAGCGCGGCGTATCAGCTCGCCAACGCCATAGGTCGTAGTATCAAGAGGGTTTCTCTTTTCTTCGGGCACGAGCGTAATACCTGCCGCCGCGCTCATTTCAATAACGGCAAGTCGTTTTTCCGGAATAACTCCGTATTCCGCAACAACTCTATCTCCGAGAGGACCGCAAACCTCAGCCTGACAAGTCCTTCCGTTGAGCGCCGAGACGATAGCCGCAACAGTCCCTTCGCCGCCGTCTGCTACAGGGCATACCGTTACCTCAGCGCCGTGATATACGTCACGTATCGCCTCGGCAACCGCTGCTCCCGATTGAAAGGTGTCAAGGCTTCCCTTGAAAGAATCTATTGCAACTGTTACTTTCATCTGTGTTTTCCTTTCTCCGAGTGGTGTGCGTTTTGTTAGTTAGATAGCGGGATATGATTTATATTATACGCAGTCGCTTTTATCACGCTTGTTCAAGGATTTGAAAAATACAAAATTCCAAAGCACACCTATTAAAACAAGCGATATTATCAACGTAATAACGTATGAAAACAAGCCGATAATTCCTAAAACAACGCCCGATATGAACGCTATTATGATTGCGGGTACCATTGATAGAGCCATTTCACGAAAGCTTCGGCGGTTCGTAAAAAACTCTATGCCAATAAACAGTACCGAGCCTAAAAACGGAATCAATGAAAGTATCAGTTGATTTTTGTCTTTTTTCATTTGCGTCTCCTTTCGAGATAAACGACACTCTCAACGTGGGTCAAGAGTACAAAAGGTATATTTTTATGCCAAAAACGGGGGTTGTAAAGCCAAAAGGTATATTTTCGGGCAAAATCATTTGCTATTCAATTTGCTTTCTATTTCAAAAATGCATTTTTCAAGATCAAAGTCTTCTGTCACTAAATCCGAAAACAGCGCATCGATTGCCGACAAGTGCTCTGAAAGTGCCGTTTGGTTATGTGAGATTAAAATATCCAAATCATAAGATTTATGATCTATTTTGATTTGTCGAAAATCTGTTTTATCGATGATGATTTTGCGATAACCGGACGTAATAGACCGTATAATTTGCAAATAA
>SVUD01000067.1 GCA_015063445.1 Oscillospiraceae bacterium | reverse complement strand
GGCTGTGTAAACGGCGGCGGTCAGCCCATCCAGCCTCAGTACGTTCGTGACACCGTTGATCTCAAGAGCGTTCGTGCAAAGGCTCTCTACGATCAGGACAAGGCTATGGAGCTTCGTAAATCTCACCTCAACCCCGTAATCAAGGAAGTATACGATAACTACTTCGGCGGCTCTTACGGATGTGAGAAGGCTCACCACACGCTTCACACCTCCTACGTAGCAAGAAAGAAATTCAATATCTAATTAAAGGATAAAAGACTGCCGCATCCCCTGCTCTTAAGGCTTGAGGTATGCGGCAGTTTCTATAAAAATATGGATATAAACGAAGCGATTATAAAAATTACAGCGGCAATAAATAATTTGCTTAAATCCGAAAACACCGTCACGGTAGCGATAGACGGCGGTGCTGCTACGGGTAAAAGCACGCTTGCTAAGGCTCTTTCAGAAAGGCTCCCCGCAAACCTTTTTCATACCGACGATTTCTTTTTACGCCCTGAACAAAGAACAAAGCAAAGGCTCGACGAGATTGGCGGAAATATGGATAGAGAAAGATTTTTCACAGAAGTTATATATGGTATAAAGAGCAATAAACCCTTTACATACCGTAAGTATTGCTGTAAAAACGGCGAATTTTCCGCGCCCATTTCAGTGTCGCCAAAGCCTATTTCAATAATCGAGGGCGCCTATTCCTTACACCCTGACCTGAGGGAAAGCTACGATCTTAAAATCTTTTTAAAAGCTCCGTTTGAATTGCGTAGAGAGCGAATAATACACCGCGCACCCGATAAGTCAGAGCTCTTTTTCGACACATGGATTCCTATGGAAAACGCATACTTTGAAAAATACAATCCAGAGGATATATCAGATATAATAATTGAATTTTAATATAAAAAACGAGGCAGAAAATCTGAACTGAACCCATAAAAACGGACATTGAAATAAAAAACCTCTTGTAGTAGAATAGGAATATCTACCGCAGGAGGTTTTTGTATGGGTAACAGAAAGGGAACGAAGGCATATCCCGAAAGTTTTAGGCTTTTGGTAGTAGAAGCACATCAAAAAGGTGAAAGTTATGAAAGCATAGCTCGCAGATTCAAAATTAGCACATATTCAGCAAAATCTTGGTGTGGAAGCAGACCAGAGGTAAACGTACGGCAACAGTCACCATTAAAGAGAGGTCGTCCAACAAACAAACCGGAAGATTTAGAAAAGAAAGTAAAACGTCTTGAAATGGAAAACGAGCTTCTGCGAAATTTTCTTCGAGAATTGGAAAGGAAGTGAAAGCGAGCGTAAAATACAGAGTTATTCACCGTTTTAAAGATAAATACAACGTGAGAGATATGTGTATTTTCTTTGGTGTATCTCGCAGCGGTTACTATGCTTGGACAAAGAAAATGGATAAACAAGATCCGGACAAGCAGATAGGCGAGCTAATAAGAGATTGCCAACAGAAAACTCGGCAAACATACGGCTACCGCCGTGTTCAAATATGGTTATTGCGTGAATTTGGGCTTGTAATGAACCATAAAGCCGTACTCCGTGTAATGAATAAGTACAATCTGCTCTCTAAATCTCGCAGAAAACGCAAGTGGGTGCAGAACTGCGAAAGCATACATAAATACACCAATTTGCTTGAACGAAACTTTTATGCCGAGCGCCCGAACCTTAAATGGTGTACGGACATTTCTTATATACCGACGAAAGAAGGATTTGTTTATCTTTCGGTAATTAAGGATTTATACGACAATTTTGTTGTTGCTTACAAGGTAGGAAACGAAAACAACAATAACCTTGTTTACGAAACAGTAAAAGCGGCAAAAAGAGAGGTCACCGCAGAGTTGCAGCTCCACAGTGACCAAGGCTTTCAATACACTTCAGACGGGTATTTTAAGCTAACAAAATCTTACCACATAACTCCGTCAATGTCAAGTCCGGGAACGCCACTAGATAATGCTTGTGCTGAAAATTTCTTCAGCACGCTCAAATCTGAGTGGCTTCATCGGTACACCCCGGCGACCAAGGAGGAGGCTCGCCTCCTCCTTGGTGAATACATTCATTTCTACAATTACGAACGTATTCAACTAAAAACAAAACTGACACCATATGAGAAACGATGTCAGTTTCGAGAAAACACGAGCTTTTAAGAGCAAACCAAAGCTATTCTACGAAAAGTTTTTTTATTTCGTGTCCATTGCCTTGGGTTCACTCCAACCTTCGAAGTGCGTTTTTTGAGTGTCAAATCAGGCAAAAGCGCAAAAGATATGAGATTTTGCATAAATTTCGCAAGAAATCTTGCATTTTTTGATTAAAACCACTTGTAAAATATTTATTATTATGCTATAATAACTATTTGCAATGAATATATAATTATTTGTGAGGCAATTATGACAAAAGACATTTCAGAGCGTATAAAGCGCATGCATCATACCTTCTCAAAGGGACAGAAAAAGATAGCCGCGGCAATACTTGAGCAGTATGACCAGGCGGCTTATATGACCGCTGCAAGGCTTGGAAGAATGGTTGGCGTTTCGGAATCAACCGTTGTTAGATTCGCCTGCGAGTTAGGATATACCGGTTATGCCGATTTCCAAAAAGCGGTGCAGGAGCTTGTAAGAGCAAAGCTTACTCCTAATCAGCGTATTGAGGTTACGAAGAAGCTTATCGGCCACGGCGATATACTTGATACCGTTTCAGACTCTGATATTTCAAAGATAAGAAGAACCTTTGATAAGCTTGACAGAACAGCATTTTTCGCAGCATGCGACTCTATACTTTCCGCAAAGAGAATATTTATCATGGGCGCAAGAAGCACTCAGCCGCTTGCCATGGTGCTTAACTATAATCTTTCGCTGATTTTTGACAACGTTAAGCTTATAGCTCCGACGTCGACCGCTGAGGTATTCGAGCAGATGTTTACTATCGGCGAGGATGATTTGCTTATTGCATTCTCGTTCCCGAGATATTCATCTAAAATGGTTAACGCGGTTAAGTTCGCAAAGCAAAACAAGGCGAAGGTAATAGTTTTCACCGACTCCACAAGCTCTCCTCTTGCAGAGCATGCTACATATCTTCTGACAGCGCAATCCGATATGGCTTCATTTATGGATTCTCTTGTAGCGCCCATCAGCCTTATAAACGCAATAATAGTTGAAATAACCACAAGGCGCGAGGGCAAAATTCGCGACAGGTTTGACCGCCTGGAAAAAATCTGGGACGAATATAACGTTTATACGAAAAGATGATTATAAACGAAGGAAAACGTATAGCGGTTATCGGTGGAGGTCCTGCGGGCATGATGGCGGCAGGCACCGCTACGCGATGCGGTGCTACCGTTACGATTTTTGAGCATACGGACAGGCTTGGAAAAAAGCTCGCAATTACGGGTAAAGGTCGCTGTAACGTTACGAACAACTGCACCCCTCAAGAGTTTCTTGAAAATGTAACTACAAATCCAAAGTTTTTGTATACAGCTCTATATTCCTTCCCACCCGAGAAAACCATGACTCTTTTCGAGGAGCTTGGAGTAAAGCTTAAAACCGAACGCGGTATGCGCGTATTCCCCGAGGATGACAAGGCAAAAACTATCGTTGATGCTATGCGCCGTTACTGCAAGGATGCAAAAACCGTTTACGAACACGTAAATTCCGTTATCAAAAATGACGACGGAAGCTTTTTCGTTAAGGTTAAGGGTGATGAGGACTGCAAGCATAAATTTGACGCGGTAATAATAGCAACCGGTGGCAAATCCTATCCGCTTACCGGCTCTGACGGCTCGGGATACAGGCTCGCTATGCGCTTAGGTCATACCGTTACCGAGCTTAAGCCTTCACTGATTCCGATAGAATCCAAGTCGAAAATATGCTCCGATATGATGGGACTCTCCTTAAAGAACGTAGCTATAAAAATCCTTGATATAAACGGAAAATGCCTGTACGGAGATTTCGGAGAGATGATGTTTACGCATTTCGGCGTTACGGGACCTGTTATTCTGTCCGCATCATCCCACATTAAAAATTCTGACGTTACGCAGTTGTCACTTTCAATAGATCTTAAGCCTGCTCTTGATGAAAAAACTCTTGATGCGCGCTTGATTTCGGATTTTAAGGAAAACGCAAACCGCGATTTCAAAAACTCACTCGGCGCACTTCTCCCATCGAAAATGATACCAACGTTTATTGAAGTCTGCGGAGTTGATGAAAACAAAAAGGTTAATTTGATTACAAAGGAAGAGCGCAGAAAAATACTCTGCACTCTGAAGGATTTCAGAATACCGCTATCTGCTTTCAGACCTATTGAGGAGGCGATAATAACAGCCGGTGGTATAAGTGTTAAGGAAATCTCGCCGGGAACCATGGAATCAAAGCTTCTTTCGGGGCTTTACTTCGCCGGAGAAATAATTGACGTAGATGCTTATACGGGTGGTTTTAATCTTCAGATCGCATACTCAACCGGATATTTGGCAGGAAAAAGTGCGGCAGAAAATTATTAAGAGAGGTTATTTATGTTAAGAATTGCTATTGACGGTCCTGGTGGTGCCGGCAAATCAAGCCTTGCGAAGGCGGTTGCAAAAAAGCTCGGAATTATCTACGTTGACACGGGCGCACTCTACCGCAGTATAGGACTTTATATGTTAAATCACGGCATTTCCCCAAAGGATACCGATATGGTTGTTAAAGCATTAAGTGATATTACACTGCAAATGCGATTTGATGACGGCAGACAGGTAATTTTACTCAACGGTGATGACGTTGGAGAGACGATAAGAACTCCAGAAGTTTCGATGGCTGCCTCCGCGGTCAGTGCAATAGGCGAGGTTCGCGAATTCCTGCTTAACACACAAAGGTCGATTGCCGAGGAAAATGACGTCATAATGGACGGACGCGATATAGGAACGGTTATTCTTCCCTATGCCGAGGTTAAGATATTCCTTACCGCCTCTCCCGAAGCAAGAGCTAAAAGAAGATTTGACGAGCTTTGCGCAAAGGGGATTGAAACAACCTACGAGCAGGTTTATTCTGAGATGGCAGAGCGTGATAAAAACGATTCCACAAGAGCCATTGCCCCCTGCGTCCAGGCGGAGGATGCAATACTTCTCGATAACTCTAACCTTGATGCTGAGCAAACCGTCGAGCAGGTTCTGAAAATAGTAAAAAAAAAATTAAAACAGCGAAATAAAAAGGGCAGCGCGCTTTATATGTTCTTGCGCGCAATCGTTGCTCCTGTGTATAGATTTTTTGCAAGAGTACACGTTACGGGTAAGGAAAACATTCCGAAAACAGGCGGTGCTGTTCTTTGCTGCAATCATATCGGCATAAACGATATTCTTATTCTCGGAACGGTTTTTCCAAGGCAACTACGCTTCCTTGCAAAAAAGGAATGGTTCTCCGTTCCCTTCCTCAGTTCTCTTATGAGAGCGCTCGGCGCTGTTGAGCTTGACAGAGGCGGTAAGGACGTCGGCGCGCTAAAAAACGCGGTGAAGCTCGTTAAAGACGGCTCGGTGATTGCGATTTTTCCACAGGGACACCGCTATCCGGGCGTTAATCCCGCCACCACACCTATAAAAAACGGTGCCGCGCTGATAAGCTACCGCGCTCACGGTGATATTATTCCCGTTTGTATAAAGACAAAAAACGAAAAATACCGTTTTCTCCGCAGAATTGATATCATAATCGGTGAGCCTATGAAGTATTCCGAGCTTGGCTTCACCGACGGCGGATACGACGAATACAAGGCTGTTACCGAAAAAGTGTTTGCAAAGGTATGCTCCCTTGGCGGATATGATGCTCTTCCCTCACCTAATACAGGTAATGAAAAGTCAGAAGGAGATACGGCAGAGTGAAGAGAATAATCCTTTCGGCAAATGCCGGATTCTGTCCCGGTGTAAGACGTGCCGATAATACAATACGTTCGCTTATTCAGTCTAAGAAGGATGATGAACGAATATACACTCTTGGAACGCTGATACACAACAGAATTTATAATGAGGAGCTTGAAGCAGAAGGCATTTTATCAGTAAGCTTTGATGACGTTGAGCGACTGATTCGAGAAGCCTCGGGAAGCCCTGTGACACTTGTAGTACGTACTCACGGTGTAACAAAGGAAATAAGCGATGCGCTTGCCACGCTTTCCGAAAAGCACGCTAATTTCAAGGTCATGGATATGACATGTCCATCCGTTAAGCGTATTCACAAAATTGCCGAGGAAAATACATCAGACGATACCTGCTTTTTGCTTTTCTGCAACAAATTACACCCCGAGGCTATCGGTATTCTCAGCTACGCGAAAGGTGAAAAGCATGCGATTTCCTCTCCCGAGGAGCTTTTGAGCATTAGTTTTAATGGAAAAACTCCTATATTATGCTCTCAAACGACCGAAAATTTGGAAGTTTTTGCACAAATTAAAAAAATTTTAAAAAAACTATGTACAAACGCGATTTTTTTTGATACAATATGTAATGTCACTGAAAATCGTCAGAATGAAGCAATACAAATTGCGAAGAAATCCGATAGGATGATAGTCATTGGCGGAAAGGACAGCTCTAATACGCAAAAGCTTTTCGAACTTTGCAAAAAAGAGTGCGACGACACGCTATTGATTGAATCCGCAAAGGACTTGTTAGCTGATTTTCCTGACCGCGCAAAGTGCGTAGGAATAACCGCGGGCGCTTCCACACCCAGCGGTATAATAACGGAGGTAATAAAAGTTATGGAAAACAAAGAATTCGAGGCACTTCTCGAAGACACACTCAAGACTTTACATACAGGAGATACAGTTAACGGTACAGTTTGCACCATCAGCGACACTGAGATCAAGCTTGACCTCGGCGTTAAAGTAACCGGCGTTCTTACCAAAGAACAGATTACCGATGACCCCACCGCTAATCTCCATGATATGTTCAAAATCGGAGACGAGGTTGCTGTTTTTGTTATCAGAGTTGATGACAAAGCAGGTCTTGCAACCGTTTCCAAGAAGAGAGTTGACGCAGACAATAGCTGGGTTGTTCTCAAGGAAGCTTATGACAATGCTGAAATTCTCGAGGGCAAGGTTGTAAGCGCGAATAAGGGCGGCGTAGTAGTTTCTGCTCTCAATAATTCCGTATTCGTTCCCGCATCTCAGACGGGAATCGCAAGAGGTGGCGACCTCACAACACTTGTAGGCACAACGCAGAAAATCAAGCTTATCGAGTTTGATACCGTTAAGAAAAAGGCTCTTGGCTCTATCAAGGTAATCCTCAACGAGGAAAAGCGCGCTAAGGAAAATGCCATCTGGGCTTCCCTTGAGGTTGGTCAGCACTTTGACGGTACTGTTAAAAATCTTACCGCTTACGGCGCATTCGTTGATATAGGCGGCGTTGACGGTATGGTTCACAACACCGAGCTTTCCTGGAAGAAGATCAAGCATCCTTCTCAGGTTGTTTCCGTAGGACAGGTTATCGACGTATTCATCAAGGAGCTTGACGTTGAGAAGAAGAGAATTTCTCTTGGCTACAAGACTCAGGAGATGGACGTTTGGTATCAGTTTGTTAAGGCTCACGAGGTTGGAGAAATTCTTCCCGCTAAGATAGTTTCCCTTACTCCCTTCGGCGCGTTTGCTGAGGTTAGCGAGGGTGTTGACGGTCTTATTCACATTTCCGCGATCTCTACTCAGAGAATCAATGCTCCTGCTGACGTTCTTAAGGTTGGCGACGTTGTTGACGTTAAGATTACCAATATCGATGACGAAAACCGCAAGCTTTCTCTTTCAATAAGAGCAATCACCGAAGCTGCCGAGAAGGCTGCCGCAGCTGAAGCTCGCGCTGCTGAAG
>SVUD01000007.1 GCA_015063445.1 Oscillospiraceae bacterium | reverse complement strand
GATAAAACATATAGGGTAGTCCTTTTTGTGCCCGTCAAAATCACGATGTCCAAAAAGGACTACCCTATATGTTTTATCCATCCACATTTCATTCACCTACCTATTTAAGCGCTTTACGAACCTCATTATATCATAAAAAATAAAAAATATCAACTATTAGTTATGGTGTTATCCTTTTATATACTGTATTAACACGCAAGAATAATCTATACTATTAGTTAATAAGAGTAACTAATATTTGAGAGGTATGTTATGAATACTGCTTCGATAGGAAAGCGAATACGAAAAGCTCGTGAGCATAAAGGCTGGAGACAAGAGGATTTTGCGGAAAAAATCGGTTTGAGTGTCACGTATACAGGAATGATCGAGCGTGGCGAAAAAATACCGAGGCTTGAAACCTTTATTACAATTGCAAACGTGCTTGGCGTGTCTGCGGATCAACTCCTTGCTGACGTGCTTGATACGGGATATAACGTAAAATCGTCATCTATGACCGAGGATATTGAAAAGCTTTCCCCAACCGAGCGAGAACGTATTTATTGCGTAGTAAACGCAATGATTGATTACAACAAAAGAAAATAAATACTTGAACAATAACATTAATTGTTTTTAATCAATTATGATACAAACCGAAAAGCGCCCTTAACCCCGGTTAACATTAACTGAGGCTAAAGGCGCTTTTTATATTGTTATCGCAGATCGTTCTTTCGTATCTTACAAGAACAGCGGTCTTTGCTGTCGGTTATTTATCATAAGCTCGAGCGATTTTTCAAGCTGAGTAAAATCGGCTATCAGAGAATGAGGCTTACCCTCGGGATCGTCCTGGCGCATCGGAACGAAGTATACCGATTTGCGCGAGAGCATTTTGCCGATATTACCGAGGTTTTGCGACATTGCGTCGTTAGAGGCGAGAGCTATCAGAAGCGGTCTATCCTTTCTTAAATGCGCCTTTGCCGCCATAGTAACCGATGAATCGGTTATACCCGTGGCAAGCTTTGCTATGGTATTTCCCGTGCAAGGGGCGATTATAAGGGCTGAAAGGGGCGTCTTCGGTCCGAGCGGCTCGGCATCCTTCACGGTGTGTATAATCGGTCTGCCCGTGATAGCGCGAACGTCTCGGCAGAGCTTTTCCTTTTCATAGAATCTCGTATCCGTATTATAGACGGTCTCGCTCATTATGGGTTGTATTTCATATCCTTTTTGTGAAAGCTTCTCGAGAGCGGCAAGCGAATCCTTCAAGGTGCAGAACGAGCCGCAAAAAGCATATCCAATCATATTGTCACCTTCACTTCATTTTATTTTTAGTTTTCTTTTTAAGAGAGCGCTTTCAGTCTTTCTCCTCGCCGAGTATTCTCAAAACCGACTCCGCAAGGATACGCCCCGCGCTTTCGGGATACATTATCGCAGGCAGTGACGGAAGGCGCAGCACGTCTTTTTTATCGGGAAAATTATTTCCCGAGGCAAGCTCCACAATTTTCAAATCGGGCAACGCGCGAAGAAGGTTCTCGCCGATTGTGGCGGCGGGTGCCGTGTTGATTATCAAATCAAGCTCGGAAAGCTTTGATACGGAGTCCTCTCTTGAAAGAGAATCGGTTGGGATAGCCGAAACGCCGAGTGAGCAAAGCTCCTCGATTATTTCCGCCTTAGAGGTGAAAACGCTCAGCCGAGAGCCGAGAAAGAGGAAAAGGTTCGCAAGTCTTTTTCCTATTCTTCCGTAGCCTATAATTCCTACCGATAGGTCACGGGGCGCGCGTTTGCACGAGGTAAGTATCTTTCCTAACGCTCCGTCTGCCGTAAGAGAGGCGTTTTCCTCAACAAACACACCGTCCCGCGCGACGTCTACCGTATATCCGCCGATGTCCGAAAAATATTTCTTGAAGCTCTTCGGTATGCCGTATCCAACGAAAGCGGTTCCGGGGAAAATGAGCTCGCGAACGCTCGTTTCTTTATCGCAAAGAGGAGTACGTCCGTTTACTTCGCTTTTCTCATCACCTACCGCCCCATACGCCTTTTCGCAGCCGTTTTCAGCTTCTTCATCAAGAGCCGAGATGAAAATTTCCTCAGGCTCTTTATTTAATCCGAAAAGCGTTTTTCCGTCACGGGTGGTGGGTATCGGCAAAAGAATTATATCCCGAACCGAGCTTAGATTACGCCGAGAAAGATAATCACGGCAGAAGCCGAGTCTTTCGTCTGTGCCGTAAGTACGGATATTCATATTAAATCATATCTTTCTTTTGGTTTAACCGAGAGGCGCTTTGTTTTCTTACCGCGCGCTTCCCGGTTATTTTTATTATATGAAAGATAATATATTTCGTTACCTCGTAAAAATCAAGCTTTTGATATTTTTTATTCTCATTTAAGCGTCAAAGCAATCGTCACATTCTGAGTTTTTCTTCTCTTTTTCCTTCTTTTTGATAACTTTAGTTAACATTTTAGCCTTTTCACAGCACGTTTCCTTCACACATTTTACGACGCTGTACGCTCCGTAAATAGCCATAGCTCCAACTCCAATAGCAAGTAGAGGGCGCATTTTCTTTTTTCCCTGCTTCATCATAAGCATAAATTTCTCCTCTTTTCTCAAAAATAGATATGCCGCAAAGCGACGCGCGGCGCTAAAACCCGTATACGTTACGTATTTTTAGGAACCGAGCAATCTTTTTTTGGCGCCGCGGCATTGATTTATATTTTTTCCTTTTTTCACTTTAAATATTTACGTATTGACAAAATATTTAGATTGTTGTAAAATATAAGCAGTGATTTTTGTTTTTCGCGCAAATCCCGGAAAGCTTGATTTAAAAGGAGGTTGATTATGATAAAATGTAAAAACTGCGAGTATCAATGCGATTATACCGGCAGACCGTGTCCTATATGCGGCGCAAAAAACGTTATTACAAAAGAAGATATTGACCTCACCGCAAGAGAGCTTGCCGCGGCGGTTACCGCTAAAAATCCGCAAAAGATACGCTCCTGCCGTCATCTTCTCGCAGACGGAGGCGACGTTGAGTCTATGCGTGAGTACGCAAAAATGCTCGAAAAGGGCGATTACCAGACACGTGATATTGACGGCGCGATGAATTACTATTATAAGGCGGCGAAAAAGCTTGATTCATATTCCGCCTACCGATTCTCAAAGCTTTCCTCAAGGAGCAGCACGGAGCATTCTAAATTTTGGCTTCGCTTTGCCGCTCTCCTCGGCTCGATAGATTCATATCCCGATGCCGCGGAGCTTTTCGCCTCCGAGGGTAAGGAGCAGATAGCGGCTTATTACACCGCTCTTGCCGCGGAATGCAACGACACGCTCTCTATCGTCAATATGGCAAAAAGATGGAGCGAGGGCAAGGGCGTAAGACAGAACAGCTCTTACGCAAAGTGGTATCTCGACAAGCTTTCAATACCGCCAATCAGTGCGATAAAGCTCGCTTATAAGCTCCGCTCGGTTCACCCCGAGGAGCCACAGAAGCTCACCTTCCCAGATTTTTACAGATACCTGAGGCTTCTTGCGGATAACGCAAAATCCCTCGGCTTTGATTCGGCGTATTTCTATCTCACCTCGCTTCTCGCGAACAACGGCGATATAAACGCCGAATGCGCTCTCGGCGTTATGCTCCTTGAGGGCAAGGGCTGCGAGAGAAATGAGGAAAAAGCTCTCGCCGTTCTCGAAATGAATATAACTCATAAAAATCCCGCCGCCGCCGTTTATCTCGGAGAGGAATACCTTGCGGGTAGATTTCTCGAAAAGAATAACGAGCTCGCTATGAAATACTTCAAAAAGGCGTCCGACCTCGGATACCCCGAGGCTTACGAAAGACTCGGCGATATATACAGATGCGCCGAGGGCGCTGACAAGGACGTCGGACGCGCGATAGAGCTTTACGAGCTTGCCGCCGCAGGCGGCTGCGCATCGGCAAGAGCAAAAGCCGCAGAGCTTAAGGCAAAGCGCGAGGAATTCTTCTTTGAGGCGTACGAGACCATAAATTTAAAGAAATCGGTTACCCCCGATGAAGCCTTTTCGGCATTCAGAGCCGCCGCGATAGCCACGGCTATGGGCGAGATAAAGGCGGCAACGCTTCTCGCAAGATGCTACGCATTCGGCTTCGGCACTAAAAAGGACAGACCAAGCGCGTTCTTCTGGTATAAGCACGCCGCAGAGGGCGGTGATACCGACGCTTTCCTCTATCTCGGTCTTTGTTATTCAAGAGGAATCGGAACAAGATTCTCGTTCTCGGATGCGGTTAAATGGCTTCATTCGGCGGCGGAAGGCGGCAACAAGATTGCCTCGGACGAGCTTTCGGTCCTCCTTGAAAGAAAAATGAAAAGGATGATAAGCTCTCTTTACGCAAAATCCATGGAGCTTATCTATATGAAAAAATACAGGGACGCGGCAGAGCTTCTTACCTCATATGAGCAGCTCGGACACCCTAAATCTCTTTACACGCTCGGCTGTCTTTATGAATTTGGCAGAGGCGTTAAAAGCTCAAGACGTCAAGCCGAGGAATATTACGAAAGAGCGTTCCGAGGCAGCGCGCTCGGAAGCTTTAAGGATCCCGCCTCGCGATACAAATTAAAAATTCTCAAGATGATGAGATAATTAGCGTAACACTCTTAACGGAGCATTCACGCGAAACTACGATTACCGTTTCGGGCGAGCATAGTTTTAAATAAACCAAGTTCAAAAGCAAACAACAAAAAGCAGATACACAAGGTTCGAAGCCTCGTATATCTGCTTTTTCTGTTTATTTGCAAATAATTATTTACATTTTGCTGAATTTACATTTGCTTTTATTCTGTTTATAAGTCGGATTTTCTGCCGGTCATCCGCTTAGCTTGGGTATACTATCGTTGCCATTTCCACGAGCTTATCGGTTGCGTAGTAATAATAAACCGTATGCTTATACTCCGCCTCGGTGCGCTCCTCAATTATATACTGACGGTAGTCCTCAAGGCTCGAGAAGGTTCCGGGAGAGGCGTTGTTTGCGTATTCAAAGTCCTTCTTAAGCTCAGCCTCGTAAATTTTATCAAAGTCACTGCCAACGGGTAAAATACCCTCTTTTCTTAACACGGCATAGGTTATAAGTCTTTCCTTTACCTGACTTTTCACCTGCTCGAGAAGGTATCCTGTCCATTCGGCGCCCTCGCCAAGCTCAAGCACCTCGACCATATAGTCATCAAACTCGGAGTAGTTTGCGCCCGCCGCGTTTGCTCTCGCGAGGTCCTCCATATAGCCCTCAACGAGCGCTATGTAAATACGGTCCACCTCATTCTGAGGATACATCTTGATTTTTATCTCACTGTTAAGTCTTTCCCACACCTTGCGCTCGGCATAGCTGCGGCAAACCGCCTCGTACGTGTTATTAAGCTTTTCCCTGTAATATTCGCGACATTTCTCAACCAAATTCGCGCCGCTGTAAGAAGCGAGAGCCGTTTCGTCAAGCTTAAGCTTTTCCTTTATAAACGCTTCGTTAAACTCGGGCGTGTCGTGCTCCTCCACGC
Source organism: Oscillospiraceae bacterium (assembly GCA_015063445.1). The sequence goes on along the minus strand of SVUD01000007.1, from coordinate 49,317 downwards.
TCTCGATATAAACGTCATAGTACACCTTCTCGTTTCTTAAGTCCTCAATAGAATAATCGAAGGGGAAACGGCTTTCCACCGTTATAGGCTCTTCGCTTGACTCGGTTACGTAATTTACCGTGACGCCCGTATAGGTTATCTGTCCGCCGCCCTCAAGAGCGAAGGTATTGTACGCGTTACCGGGAAGCATAATAAGTCCTAACGTGTTGCATTTTCTGAAAAGATTTTCGTATGCGCCGATACCCCAGCACTTATCAAAATTCTCGTCCGTGGGATCTATAACCACGTCCACCTCGTCATAAACGAGCCCGTTGTCAAGCACGAAGCTTACGGTTGCGTATATAACGTTTCCGTTAAGCACGCTGCCCCAATCACGCACGCTGTCAAGCTTTCCGTTCGGCTTTTTTCCGACGAGTCCCTCTTCAAAGCCTATTCCGAATACAGCCGAATTAAGTCCAACCGTGTATTTATCCGTTTTAGTATTCGCCGTGGGATAATTCGTAGCTCCCGAAAGAAGAATTTTTCTTCCCGAGGCGTCTATTTTATATCCAAGGTATGAAATATTAACGTCGTCGCCTATTTTAATGGGGGCGTCGATATAGGTACCGTTTGACTCAGGATTGCGGTAGGTTGCGAGAAGCTTGTTTATTTCACTGTTCAGGTCAACGTCCGTGGGACGAAGCATAGGTATCTTTATCTCGTAATTTTTGTAATCGCTTTCCTTTATATCTATATAAGCGTCGAGCGAATCGTTAACGTAATCGAGATCGGGGTCGCTTTTTCCGAAAAGATTTTTCCAGGAAAGACCGCCGCCTCTCGCTACGGATAAAATTATAATAAACAGAGCAACAAAGGCAACACCGCAAAGAGTTAATATGAACCAAAGCTCTGTATAAAATTTTGTTTTTGGCTTTTTTTCTTCATCGGGAAGCACGTTCTCTTCGCCGAGGTTCTCAACGTTTTCGGAAGAAACGTTCTTTTTCTTTTTCATAAAGTATCCTTTCTCTATTAATCGATAAACGAATCGGCAAAGGCGCACGCAAGCGCGTCGCAGCGCTCGTTATATTCGTGACCGTTATGCCCCTTGACCCAAACAAAGCTTACCTTATGAACTCTCGTAAGCTCGAGCATTTTTTCCCAAAGATCAGGGTTTTTCACCTTTCCGTTTCTGAAGCCCGTTTTCTCCCAGTCCCATATCCAGCCCTCAAGATATGCGTCCGTAAGATACTTGGAGTCCGAATAAAGCGTTACGGCGCAGGGCTCTTTAAGAGCCTTAAGCCCCTCGATAGCGGCGGTAAGCTCCATTCTGTTATTTGTCGTTTCACGCTCTCCGCCCGAGAGCTCCTTTTCGTATTTTCCGTAAACGAGAATCGCGCCCCAGCCGCCCTTTCCCGGGTTGCCTCTGCACGCTCCGTCGGTATACAAGCTTACTTCTTTCATTGTCGCTCCTTTTTACTTTGGCGTCAGTCGGCAAAGCTTTAATACGTTTTTTTCTTAATGCCCTGCCGACTGACGTCAAATCAGCCGTTTAAATCTTCGCCGTGCGGCTCTGATTTAAAAAACGGGACCGCGGCATAGGTCGCGCAGCCCCGTTGTCTTTTAAAATTAATATTAGTCCTTCGTCCAGGTAGTAACCTTTACGTTCTTATAAATCTTAGCGCCCTCGTCGGTCTTCTTAACCTCTTCTACGCCGTCCTCGCCGGTGGTCATTTCAACCTCAAGGAAGTAATCGAAGAGCTTATCAGCCTGAGCTGCGGCGATGATGTTCATTTCGCCAAGTCTCTTAGCGCTATCCTTTGCAACGGAGCCTGTGCCCTTAGCTTCCTTAATCTCGGCCTTGGTAAGCTCCATATCAAGAGCCTGAGCGATGAAGTGGATCTTTACGATCTCAGCTACGTGCTCCTCAGCTTCCTTCTGGATCTGCTTCTCAGCTTCCGCAAGAGTCTTGCCTGCGCCTACGGTCTGAATGATAAGATACTGCTCGAAGTCACCGTTGTAGTACTTGTAGTTGGTAGAGCTCGAAGCGGAGTGGTTTCCTGTATAGAAGGTATACTCGTGACCCTCGTAAATTCTCTCGTAAGCTTCCTTAACAGCCTTCTTGGGAAGGTTCGTAATTACTATCTTCTCCTCGATAAGCTTCCAGATAGCCTGACCGATATGAGTGGTCATCTCGTCCTCGTAGCTTTCAACGAGCTTGTCATGAACAGACTCGTTGTACTTCTCAACGATCTTCTTAGCTCCGTCCTCGCCGAGCTTTGCAAGAAGATTGGTAAGAGCCGTGGTCTTCTTCTCCTCGGCGCTGGGAATAGCAACGGTATCGCCCTCAGCGGGAACTCCGTTGAAGTCCTTGTCAGCCTTGGTGTGATCCTCCTCAGCCTTCTTGTGAGCATCGGTTTTCTCGGTAAGAACCTTCTCTGCTGCCTTATAAAGAGCGTTGTTCTTAACAGCCTCGCTATCCTTGTTGATAGCGTTCTTATCCTCGTCGGAGGTTAACTTGCCCTTTTCCTCTTCGATAGCCTTTTCAACAGCCTCGTCGAAATCAGCCTGCGCTTCGTCAAGAGCCTTCTTTGCAGCCTCGAGAGCCGTCTTTGCGGTCTCTAAAGCAGCCTTGGTGGTGGTGTAGTTCTTAGCAGCCTCTCTGTAGAGCTCTACAAGGCTCTTATCCTTGCCCTCTTCCTTCTTGTTTACGCTCTCGAGGTAGTCGTTAAGCTTGGAATCGGAGGGAAGATTGGTGGTGCTTGTAAGCGCCTCAACCGAGAGAATGTTCTCTGCGGTAAGGTCCTCAACGTCGAAGAAGTATACGGGATAGATGTAGTAGGTAACCTCGGTCTCAGCCTTTACGGTTACGTTTGCGCCGTCAACGATATCAACGCCGGAGATATCCTTCTCGTCAGCGTACTTAACCTCGATGCACTTTGAAAGATCGCTCTCGATTGCAAAGTGAACGGTGATATCGGTATAGGTAATATCGTCCTTGGACATTTCCGCAACGTGATTGTTGTAATCGGTAAGGTCCGCATCCTCGCCCTCGGGCTTGGTCATGGTTATCTTGTTAACGTTCTCGTCAACAAGCTTGTCAATCTTGGTGTTGAGCTTATAGTTACCAACGTTATCGCCGTCCTTGGTCTCGTAGGAGAGAAGAGTCTTTACAAGGAAGTCCTCGCTTGTGAAGTCAAGAACAAGCTGCTGGTTCTTATAGGTCTTAGTTTCGGTCTTGTTGGTCTCCGCGTTGAGCTGGCTTGTGGTGTAGGTAATGAATACTACAACGCTCTTGTCAGCGTCGTCGTTTACGTAATTATAGATATCCTTGGTCTTGTCGCTGGTGGTCTTGTATGCGTAGTCAGCGAACTCAAATCCGTCGGTATCAGCCTTGATAGCCGCGATGATAGCGTCTCTGATAGCCTGGTCCTTCTTGGACGTAGTCGTCTCGTTGCTGTATCCGAGCTTGATGGAGGCGGGAGCACCGCTCATCTTAGAGGGATAAATAACGGTGGGATCCTCGCCCTCTGCCTTTACGTATGAAGCGATGTAAGCGTAGTAAACGATGTCGTTCTCGTCAAGCACGCCTTCCTTAAGCTGAAGCTTTGTATCGGTGGTCTTAACCAAGCCCTCAAGAATCTTGTAAGCATAGTCGCTAACCTTATTCTTTCTGGTTGCTTCGTCGTGAGAGTAGTCCGCATCCTCAACGGTAAGCGACAAAAGAGCCGCCTTGAACGCCTCGGCGCTCATTCCGTCTGCAAACTTTGCGTTGTCATTCATGTCTTCCTTTGCAAAGTTGTAACCACAGCTTACAAGCGTGAGAACAAGCGTTGCAATAATAAGAAGTGTGCTGATAATTCTTCTTTTCATGTCTCTTTCTCTTTTCTATATATTTTATAAACAAATTTAAGGCGCTTATACGTAAAATAAGCCTACTTTACATTAAGCACACAACATTATATCACATAATTTTGAAAAATACAATATTTTTTTAAAAATAATTATATTTTTTCGTAAAGTTCGGCAGCCAAGGGAAAAAACGAATCGTAATCAATACGTCCTTTCCCTTTTTAACCGTACTTTTTTATCAAAATGTCGCTTTTCCTCTTACCCGAATAAATCGTAATCGGGAAGCGGCTCCTCCTTGCTGACGGGGATAGCGTTTACGATTTGCCAATATTTGCTTACGAGCTTCTTGAACGCGAACGAGGAAACGTAGAAGTCCGCGCTTTCTATTTCTTTGCCGGAAATATCATCCTTTTTCTTGTTTCCGTTTTCGTCCTCCTGGTAAATTCTCACCGCGATTCGACGGTCGGAAACCTTGTAAAACTCATACACGTATCGGGATATCTCGTATTTTTCGGTGTATTCCTCGCCAAGTCCGACGCTCATTCTCATAATAAGATTTTCTTCCTTGACGTTGCTGAGATTTTCCTCGGTAAGCTCGCCCTCGTATATGGAGAAGAAGAGCGCGCCTATAAATTCCTTAAAGGAGTCTGACCCGAGAAAATCAGCGCCCGAGGCGGTCATTTTTCCGCCGTAAAGCTCATCAAGAAGTATTCCGTCTGGGTATTCACCCTCGCCGAGCGTTTTTTCAAGCAGCGTTATCTTATGCTGACATTCCGCGCAGTGAGCCTCGTAATCGCTCCTGATTCTTATCATCGAGATTTCGGCGGCGTCCTTTATAGCCTCCTCGCCGTATACCTTCTGTATATCGGCAAGAGAGCCGTAAACCTTATCGTTGTAGCCGTAGACCTTATATTCCTTGATGACGTTCTTGAACGTTCCGTGGAACTCGTCCAAAAACAGCTCGATGTCCAAGTCGTGAATATTTTCGATACCCGTAAGCACGAGATTCTTTCTTGCGTAAAGCGAGAGGAAGCTTTCGTCAAGGAAATCGAAATGCTTCGCGTCTATCTTCGCAACGATATCGTAAAGATCCGACGCTATGTATCTCGTCTTGGTAGCGGGGTCCACGTCGCTCACGTAAAGGGTAAAGCCGAGGCTGCTGAGCCAGGTGTAATCCTCGCTGTCTTCTGACACGGGTAGTATGTTACGGGGTAATTCGAAGTATAACGTGTTCTTATAGAGTCCGTACTCTATCATCTTTTTCGGGGTAATAACGACGTCAACCGTTTCGAGTCCCACAAGACCCTCCGAGTGACTGGCGTTTTCAAGAAGTCCGCCGAGAAGCTGAACGACGCTCTCGCACGAGTTAGCCTCAAGAGCGTAAAGTCTTTTTACGGCGTCCTCCATAGTGTTCGTGTAAATTGACTCTCCGTAATAAACGTTACGGTCTGTGTTCTGGGTATATCTGAAGGATACTATCTCCTCGCGGGTGATAAAGCCCTGAGCGTCCTTTATCTCGTACGTTACGTAGGACTGCATAGACTCAAGCGTCGCGACGTAGCTCTTCACTACCTTGTCAAAGCCTCTTGTCTTTTTCTCGCCGAGAATCGCCTTCTTGATATTTTCATCCGACTCGCTATCCATAACCTCCTTGATATCAAGGGACAACGTATAGGGCGTGTCCGACCTCTCTCCGTCTATTATATCGTAGACTCTGAGAGAAACCGTTGCTCCGACCTGAACCTCGTCGAGAGTTTTCGCATAGTTATCGGTGGCTCTTATATCGATGATTTCATCAATATAAAGCTTAAACTCGCTCTTCTTTACGTTAGAATCGGTATACGTCATTTCAAGAGATACCGACACTTCTCCGACAGCCATTCCGATAAGCTTATTCTTTTCGCTGTCGGGGATAAGCTCGGACGAAAGGTCTATCACTCCGCCGTATACGACGGGCTTATTTTCCTTATCAACCTCGAGCGTACCGTTCTTTCTGAGGTTGTATGTAACCTTTACCTTATCGTCAGCGCTTACGGGCGCTCCCTCCGTGACCGTGTCAACCGTATCACCGAGAATAGCGTCGATTTTTATAATTTCATAGGTGTATTGATCAGCCGCCTCATCTCCAAGGTCAACGACTCTCGCATAGCTCGGCAGCGTGACGGTAAGAGGCGAAGAGAGTATTCCCGTTTTCTTTATCAGCTTTAAGGTGTCGTAAAGCTTCCTTCCGTCCTTTCCTGCTCTCAGCGAGGTGAGAACGAATTCAAAGAGGTCGCTATCCGTGTAAAATCCTCCGCCAACGTCAGCCACGGTTTTGTCTGCCGTAACCAAGATTATATGAGCGTTACCCGGAATCTCATAGCCTATTCTTTCCTCGCCGTTATCTATGTAAGGCGTGTTCTTCCACTGCTTGAAATCGGTGGTAAGATACGGCTCGAAGGCATTGTCCGACGGAAGTCCCTCGGCAACGAGCGTGGGATTGATATAATCCGCGAAGCTTAAGAACGCGTAAGAAAGGCTTGACTCATACGTCGTATATACGCACGGTCTGTACTTAATGTACGCTCCGTTAACTACGTCGTTGACGATAGCGCCCACTCTGAAGTAATAACCGCCGCCCGTGGGAAGAGCGTCTCCGACCTGGAGAACGATATCCTCGCTCTTGCCGTCCTTGTTCTTGTAATTGAACCTTACAACGAGAGGCGAATCACTCTCGGAAAGTCCGTATGCCTTAAGGTCCTTTTCTTCCTTCTCCTTGTCGCTCGAAAGGTCGACTCTCGCGCTGAACTTAAGGTTTCCTATTCCCGAGCATAGCCAGAAGAGCATAGGGATATCGTATCCCGTCGACTGCTCCGTGGCGTAAAGGCTCGAATAGGTGCTCTCCGAGTCGTAGGAAAGTATCGGAGGCAGGTAGGTTTCGGTGTTTCCGTCCTTGTCCGTGTAAGAAAGAACAAACGCGTCGCCGAGCTTTTCTTCCTTAAGGAAGGAATATTCGTAGGTATAAGGATTGCCGTCTTTATCGAGGCTTTCCGTTCTTATCTGAATGTATTCCATCTGTTCTCTTTCAACAGGGAAAAATGCGTAAGGAACGCCTCCGTAGTCGTATTCTCCGAGCTCCTCTCTGACTGAGGGAAGGTTTTTATTCACGGCAGCGGAGCTGTCGCCATTTCCGCTTGGAGTCTTTGAGGCGATAACCGTGTTAACTATTATCGCGCCCGCAATAAGAACCGCAAGAACGCCCGCAAGTATCGATATAAGGACGGACTTTTTCATTTTCTTTTTAACAACTATCATTTTCCGTTCCTCCTTATAAGTACTTGCGCTTGACCGTTACAACGACGCCGATTACGGCAATCGCGACGGGAAGAACGAAAACGAGAATTATTATTCTTGTTCTCCTCGGAGCTGTAAGACCGTAGCTTATCTCAACGGCCTCTCCGCCATCTTCGGTAAATATATTTTCCGATATATCCTCGGCTCTTATGTTTGTATCAACGAGCTGCTTACCGAGGAATTTATTTCCGTTAAAGCTCTCTCCGCCGAGAGAATCGTCCGCAAACGTATCGAGACGGCAGATATTCTGAACCAACGCCGAAACGATATCAAAGTTTGCGTAAGAGCTGTTTCCGAGCATATCGCTCGAGAAGAAATCGGGACTTGCCGAGCAGAATACGTAAGAATAGGTCTGCACTCCGCTTGACGAATCCGTTGTCTGACGGCTTCCGAGGGCCGCCACGACCTGCTTGCCCTCCGCGGCAAGATCGGTATATCCGTGCTCACTCTTAGCGTGAGCCTTAGACGCTGCGGAGCTGTATAGGAAGGGCGTAAACACCCTCATTGTATTTGAAGAGCCGGGCTCGTTGTTTGTTTGTCCTATTCCGAACGAGGTCTTAAGCGAGCCTGTGTTATCTATTACGAATCTCGGAGCGCTCGTCATTGAAGCGAAGTCGCCGTAAATGCTGTTTGCGTAGGTTTCTTCCTCAAGATTGTAATCGGCTACGAAGGTCGATGCGTCGTCAATCGCGTCAACGGCGTTTTTCGACACACTGTTCTCCTCGTCGGTAACTCTGAGTCCCGTGCATTTGATTCCCCATTCCGAAAGGAAGTCCTCGAGATTTCCGAGCTTCTTCTCATTTCTGCCGACGAGATCATAGTCGATGCTGACCATTATAGAGCCTCGCTCGTCGGTCATATATCTATCGAGCATCTCGGTTTCGGAAACGTAGGAAATGCTCGTCGCGTTATCCTCTAAGCTATATCTGAAATCCTCTCTCGGATTGTTGATTATAAGAAGCACGCAATCCTCGGGAATTTCGGGAAGAACGGTCTTTCCCTGCTCGGCGCTCTTTTTCTCGGCAGCCTTTATAATCTCATTCATCGAAAGAGTTTTAATTTCAAAGCCTCTGTCGTGAAGAAGATTGACGAACTCGCCGGTTTCCTTATTCATAGGGTTTTCGGGATTCGAAAAATCGTAATAGGTCTCGCCGTGGTCGGTTACGAAATAAGCGGCGGGACGGTCTACGAGCGTAAGAGAGAGCATATAGCTCATCATCTGATACTCTCCGTCATACGAATAGACCGTATTATCCGACATAACTCTCCAGAAGTTATCAGCGGAGGCTATTCTGTATCTTGAGCCGTATGAGATTATAACGTCTCTTGGGGTTATTTTTGTAAGAGAGGTCGTTCTGTACTTTGCTACTGACGTGGGGTCTATATTCACGTTTACCGTTTCTACGGTACAGTTATCAAATTTTCTCGACATCGCCACAGCCATATAGTACACGACTCTCGTTGAGATATCGTCTATAAGCTTATCGGGATCGTTACAGAAGGTTATCGTCACGCCGGGCTCACGGAGCGTTCCGTCGGACATATAGAAGACCTTCTCGCACGCCTTCTCCATCTCGGGAGTCAGCGTGTAAAGTCCCTCGGGGGTCAGATCTATGTACGCGTTGCCGAAAATTCCGAATTTCGCTAACCAGATATTCAGAACCAGAAGCAGCAGTATCGCAACTACGGAAATGACCGTAAATACTTTGGTACGGGTGCTTTTACCCGTAAACGGATTGTTTTTCATATATAAATTCCTTGTTTTGTTTTACGTTTTCCCTGCCGAAAGCAAGGACGGATAAATTACCGCGGTTTTCCGCTCGTACGTCAGCGGTTCTTTCTCTTTCTTACCACAACGAAGCCAAGTGCCGCAAGCGCCGCGGGAATCATCATAATGATAACCGTGTAAATACGCGCGGTTCTCATAGTGAGGTTTTCGAGAGTCTGAGTGTTGAAATGTATGGGCGCGCAGCCGTATGGCGCGTTGTTTGAGTCAAACACGGAGTCGAAAACGGCGTATATAAAGTCTCTGTTTGCGCAGCCCTTGGTCATAAGGGCGTCGTTTGCCGTAAGATATACGCTCGATACGGCAAATATGTTACCGAACTTAGTTCCCGATTTGTTCTCGGTCGGAGATACCGCGCCTATGCAGTAGCCGCCTTCCTTATCGGTACGCTCTCCGCCTGCGTAAATAGCCGCTGACGATGAGCTGACAAGAAGCTCCTCAGCCTTACCCGAAAGGGCAAACGCGGCACATTCTCTGAGTCTTATTTCTCCGGAATCGAAGTTATTGAGAATGCCGTCAATCTCGCCCGCGTGCTTACCGTCTCCAAACGAGGCGAGAAGCGTGAAGCTATCGGTGGTTATCGAGGAATTGTTGTCCCTTACTATGTTTTTGAATATTTTTCCGTCTCTTTCGGTTTCAATGAATGAAATTCCGTAGTCGGCGAGAAGCGCTTCGAAATTGTGAAGCTTACTTGCGTAAGGGTCAAGTGAAACGTAGAGGCTTCCGCCGTTTGAAAGATACCCGCTGAGTCTGTCTATTTCCGAGGTAGGTCCGCCCTCTACCGATTTTTCAAAATCCTTCGTCGGATTTGAAATTATAAGAAGATCGGCGTCCTCGGGTATCGCGTTCTTTCTTAAATCTATAATGTCGAATTCATATCCCGCGCAGGCGAGCATGCTCATAAAGTATACCTCGGATGACTCTCCGTGGTAGGTGGTGAAGTACGCCTTTTTGGTGTCCTTCGCGAGAACCCACGAAAGCATTGAGGAGAACACCTCCTCGCCGACGTACGCCTGATACTCGGACGAATCGTCGTTCTCGTTTGCGTAGAACGCCGCCGAGGCAGCGTCGGTCACTATTCTGTTTCTTTCATTTGCGGGATTATAGAATATTATCGAGCTTTCGTAAAGAGGATACGCTATCTCACCCTTCTCGTTCTTCTGGAAGTCGGTGAGCTTCTCGTATATCTCGTTATTCGGCTCCATGCGCTTGGTGAGCACGTTAACGTATTTGATGTTTACAAGGTTTGGATATCTTTTTTCAAATTCCTTTGCGGTCTTGTGAAGGTAATAAACCTGGTCAAGAGTTCCGTTCTCATCGCCAAAGGTAACTGATGAGCGGCAGAAGATAACGTCAACTCCCTCTCCCTCGTAAGACTTGAATTTTCCGTCGGACGCATCCGATATTGATAAATCAAGCTTCTCAATCGGGGTATAATAAAGCCCGAATCCGACCGTCAGGGCGTAAACGATGGCGTTAAGAGCTATCACCGCGCCTATAAGCAAGGCGGTTATCGCCGCGCCGCTCGCATTCTCCCTGCGGAGAAACTTGAGACATTTTTCCTTAAAATTTTTCATACGCGTCTCCTTAAATCAGCTATAACGGCGGCGGTCATACACACGTATGGTGAGATAGACGAACACGGCGGATATCGAAAGATAATAAAGCACCGAGGCTATGTCGAAATATCCGTTTACGTAGGTCTGGAATCTCGAGAAGATTGATACGCAGTCAAGCACGTATCTTAACCAGAAGTTTGCGGGAAGGAATGAATTTATTACTCCTATCGCAAGGAACAGAACTATAATAGCCATAGTTCCGACAGCTGCGGAAAGCTGGTTTTCGGTGAGAGCCGATACGAAAAGTCCTATCGAAATGAAGGTCATTCCGACAAGAACCATAGCGATAAAGCTTCCTAAGAGAACCGCGGTCTTAACCTCCGCGTATCTGTAAAGCAGAAGGAAGTAAAGGCAGTTTACGAAGAACGCTCCGAGGAACATAGTGAAGGCGGCGAGAAATTTGCCGATTACCATTCCCGTTATTGACACGGGGGCGGTGAGCAGAAGCTGCTCAGTCTTCGCCTTTCTCTCCTCGCTGAAGGACTTCATCGTAAGAAGGGGAAGGATTATCGCGAAGAACATAAGCATATATGTAAAGAAGGTTGCGGGGTTTGCGCTCATCGCAAACAGAGTCGTCAGGCAGAACAGTCCTCCGCCGACGGCAAGGAATAAAACTAAGAACACGTATCCTATAACACCCGTAAAGTACGAGCGCATTTCTCTTTTGTAGATTGCTAACATTTTTATTTGCCTCTCTTTTTTCTTTCTCGTCCGTTATCAGCGGCTTCTCTTGGACTTGCGCTCGGGCTCAATGCCGTTCGCTCTGTCAACAAGTCTTATGAATATGCTTTCAAGGTCCGTTCCTACGGGGGAAAGACCGAGAATAGCCCACGACCTTTGCGCGCAAAGGTTAAACATAGGCTTTCTTACGTCAATACCCTTGTCACTCTCAACAACGTACGCATACGAGTCCGCGTCTCTTGCGCCCGTCGCGGTAACGCTCTTGATTCCTCTTATTCCCTCAAGCGCCGATACGACCTCTCTCGAAGGACCGCATATCTTTATTTCGTACTGATAGCCCTCCTCGATAACCTTGGTGAGCTCCGCCGTCTTTTCATCGGCGATTATCTTTCCCTGATTGATGATAATAACTCTTTCGCAAACCGCCTGAACCTCGGCAAGAATATGCGTCGAAAGTATTACCGTGTGATTTTTCGCAAGAGTTCTCAAAAGGTTTCTTATCTCAAGTATCTGCTTCGGGTCAAGTCCTACCGTGGGCTCGTCAAATACGACGAGCTTCGGGTTTCCGACGAGCGCCTGGGCAATACCGACTCTCTGCTTATATCCCTTTGAAAGATTCTTTATGAGACGTTTTTTAACGTCGTTGATTTTTACGACGTCGCATATCTCGGCAAGATGAGCGTCTCTGTCAAGCTTGCATCCCTTAAGCTCGTATACGAAGTTTAAGTATTCCTCAACCGTCATATCCTGGTAAAGAGGCGGCTGCTCGGGAAGAAAGCCTATAATGCTTTTCGCCTCTATGGGATGCTCAAGTATGTTAACTCCGTCTATGTACGCCGCTCCCGACGTGCTCGAAAGATAACCCGTAAGTATATTCATCGTCGTGCTTTTTCCCGCTCCGTTAGGCCCGAGAAGTCCGACTATTTCACCCTCTCCTATTTCAAAGCTGATATCGTTCAGCGCATAATTGTGTCCGTAACGCTTTACAAGATTTTCTACCTTTACCATCGTTTTGTCGCCGCATACACGGCTTCCCTTCTGTGTTCTTTTTGTTTGCGCCATTTCAGGCAGTATACCGTAACAGTATAACACACAAATGTAAACAAATTTTGAACATTTTATAATTATTTAAAAATATACGGTTAATTTTTGTCATTTTGATATCGATATTCAAGATTATTGTCGAAGAAAAACGCCCCGATACTTGACAAATCGTGTTTTCGGTTGTATAATTCTCTTGTAAATTAACACGGGGCGGTGTTTTTCGCTTTACGCCCACGGACAACGAGCGAAAGCGCTCTTGCTCGACTTAAGGAGAATTATGGAAAAGGACATCAAGACGGTATTCTCGGCGGTTCAGCCCTCGGGAAACCTGACAATCGGAAATTACCTCGGAGCTATCAAGAATTTCTCTCGCTTCTCCGACGGATATAAAAGCTTTTTCTGCGTTGCGGATATGCATGCGATCACCGTAAGACAGGTTCCCGCGGAGCTTCGCAAGAGAACCTACGAAACGCTTGCTCTTTATATGGCGTGCGGTCTTGACGAGACGAAAAATACCCTCTTCATTCAGTCCCACGTTCCCGAGCATGCGGAGCTTGGCTGGGTACTTAACTGCTACACTATGTTCGGCGAGCTTTCAAGAATGACTCAGTTTAAGGATAAAAGCGCCAAACACGCGCAAAATATAAACGCAGGTCTGTTTACCTATCCTACTCTTATGGCTGCCGATATCCTTCTTTACGGCACGGATATCGTTCCCGTGGGAATCGACCAGAAGCAGCACCTTGAGCTTGCCAGAGATATCGCTATGCGCTTCAACCAGGCTTACTCGGAAACCTTTACCGTTCCCGAGGGATATATCTCCACCGACACGATGAAGATAATGTCCTTAGCTGAGCCTACGGCTAAGATGTCCAAGTCAGACCCCAACCAGAACGCAGTCGTTTATATTCTCGACTCAAAGGACGATATAATGAGAAAGTTCAAGAAGGCGGTTACCGATTCCGAGGCGTGCGTAAAGCATTCCGAGGATAAGCCCGGTGTATCTAACCTTATGACTATCTACAGCGCCTTTACGGGCAAGACGTTCGACGAGATAGAGCGTGAGTTTGACGGCAAGGGCTACGGAGATTTCAAGCTCGCCGTCGGTGAAGCTTGCGCGGACGGTCTTGCTCCCGTAAGAGAAGAGTTTGCCCGTCTTGTTGCGGATAAGGCTCATCTTGAGGCGGTTATGAAGAGCGGCGCTGAAGAAGCGCATCGCACTGCCTATAAGATGATGGCAAAGGTTAAGAGAAAGATAGGATTTGTAAACTAAAGTTCTCAAATATAGTTATTTTCAGGAGATAGAGCTGCTATTTTAAGGATAGCGGCTCTTTTGTTTTTATGATTTCGATAAAGGTCATAATACTCGCAATCGCTTCTTTTTTACTCTCTTTTATTCTCACCCCGATAACAATCCCTCTTTGCCGCACCGTAGGCGCTCTCGACAAGCCCGACGGTAAGCGAAAAATTAACACGCTCCCCACCCCAAGACTCGGCGGCATCGCCTTTTTTGCGGCGTTTTTTATTCTTTCGTCTTTCTTTGCGAAAAACGACAGATTTATTGCCGCAATACTTGCCGGCGGCTCGGTTCTGGTTGCGGGCGGATTTGCCGACGACGTTTTTGATCTGCCGCCAAGGCTAAAGCTTTTGATACAGCTTTCCGCCTCCGCGGTTGCGATAGGTATAGCGGGCGCTCCGAGTGATATTTCCTTTTTTGGCATCTTCTCTTTATCTCTCCCCTTCGCGCTCGGCGCTTTCTTCGCAATATTCAAGACTGTTTTCGCAATCAACGCCGTAAACTTCTCGGACGGTCTTGACGGACTTGCGGCAGGACTTTCCTCGGTAGCATTCCTCTCGCTTTTTGTATACGGCGTGAGAAACGGAAATTTTTATCCCGCCCTCGCCTCGCTTCTTCTTGCCGCGGCGGTTATCGGCTTTTTGCCATACAACAAATACCGCGCCAAAACCTTTATGGGTGACTCGGGCTCGCAGTTCTTGGGCTTTGCCTTTTCCATTCTTTCGCTCGGCTGCGCAAGTGACCACGCATACACGGTTGAGACGACTCTCTTTCTAATAATTCCCGCCGTTGATACCGTCGTTTCGGTCGTGCGGCGTATTGCAAAAAGAAAAAGCCCCTTCTCGGCGGACAAGGGGCATCTTCATCATATTCTTTTAAAGGGCGGACTTTCGCATCCCGACTCGGTAAGACTGCTCGTTCTTTTAAACTCGCTTATAGCTTTAGTCACGCTGATAATACTATCTTCATAAAAACAGCCTTGTTTGACAACTAATCTTTTCATTTTTGCGTTAATTTCGGAAATTACCGCATTTTTATCCAAATTCCATTCAGGAGCGACAAGCATATTTTTCGGGCAATCTCCCGTTATTCTGTGAACCACGGTATCGGGTGATATATGAGTCAGCACGTAGACCGCTCTATCCGTATACGTATCTCTTTCTATCGGCGTATATTTTCCCTCGCGGTACATTTTCGCAAGATACGTACCCTCGGCAACGTACACCGAATGTATCTTGATACCGAAGGGCTTCGCTTTGTTTACAAGCCTCACGCTTTCCCGAAGCTCGTCATCGCTTTCGCCCGGCAAACCTATCATAAGGTGGGTAACCGTGTCAATTTTATGCCTGTTTAATATCTCGGCGGCTTTCAAATAAACCGAGCTTTCGTATCCGCGATTTATTATTCTTGCCGTTTCGTCACTCGCCGTCTGGAGTCCAAGCTCCACCCATACGTCAACTCTTTCCTTATACGAGGCTATAAGCTCCGCTACTTCCTCGTCTATACAGTCGGGGCGTGTGCCGATAGCTAAAATTTTAATTCTTTCGTCTATAAGAGCCTCGTCATAACGGCGGCGAAGGGTTTCAATATCGGCGTACGTATTCGTGAAATTCTGAAAATATACGATAAATCCGTCAAGAGATGAAGCGCCGAGCAGTCCACGCTCGACCTGTTCTCTTATTGACACGCCGCCCGATATATGCTCTCCCGAGCCTCGCTCACTGCAATAGATACAACCGCCATAGCCAACCTTACCGTCACGGTTAGGACAGCTGAAGCCTCCGTCAACGCATATCTTTTTAAGTCTTTTGCCGTATTTATTTTTTAAATATCCGCTTAAATTATTATAAAGCATACGCGCCTCCCGTGTTTTTTCCTAAAAAACCAAAGCCCCGATACTCTTTCGAGTACCGGGGATGTTTGGAGCTGCTACCCGGATTCGGACCGGGGACCTCATCCTTACCAAGGATGTGCTCTACCAGCTGAGCCATAGCAGCGCTTTTTCGTCCTTACAGGCTATTGCCCATACTGACCTGTATATTATATCAAATACTTTTCGTTTTGTCAATACCTAAAAAATATTTTTTTAAATAATTTGTTCTTGATTTGTTTTCGCTTTGTTTTAAAAGAGTTCTTATTCGGCGTTTTTGCGCCCGGGTCGGAATAAACGCTTGACAGACACAACGGCGGCGGTATATAATAATACAAAAGGCTTGATCAATAGCTTTAAAACAAGTGGCAAAAACACATACTACGTATGCCATACCAACGTTAATACATTATAAGGAAGGAAAAAATATGAACACCTTAGAGCTTATAAATGAAAGAGCAAGCACGAAGGCTTACTCCGATACTATGCCGAGCGAGGAGCAGCTTAACAAAATTATCACGGCAGGACTCCGCGCGGCAAGCGGAAGAAATCTTCAAGCTCCCGTTATCGTTGCGGTAACGAATAAAGAGATACGTGACAGACTTTCGGCTGCCAACGCCGCTGTTATGGGCGCATCGTCAGACCCCTTTTACAACGCTCCAGCAGTCTTGGTCGTTTTGGCAAGGCGTGAGGCTCACACGTACGTATACGACGGAAGCCTTTCACTTGGTAATATGATGCTCGCCGCCCACGAATTAGGTCTCGGCTCGTGCTGGGTTCACAGAGCGAAAGAGGTGTTTGAGCTTCCCGAATGGAAAGCGTGGCTTAAGGAGATAGGACTCGAGGGTGACGTTGAGGGCATAGGCAATCTTATCGTCGGCTATCCCAAGGACTCCGTTCCTGCTCCGAAAGAAACAAAGCCCGACAGAGTTTTTTGGGTAAAGTAATTATTTTTTCAAAGCTTTGTATCAGTCTTAAACCGTTTTTTATGTTAAATACAGCATTTTTGAAACTTATTGTTTACATTTAACTCACTTTTAAATATATAAAACACATTTATTTTTAAAAATCATCAAGGCGTCTTTCACAAAAGAAAGGCGTCTTTTTTTATTAATGTCATTGCCTTTTGCGTCCGCCAACGTTTTTATTATTAGCTCTTGCAATTCGCTTTATTATGTGTTATAATATACTTGTCACATTTATCAAACTTAATTAGTCCCGAGGGTGTATTATGCCCTCTTTTTGCCATGCATTTTTTCACAACTATCAGATCATCATAACGATGGTAGGTATCCTATCGCGGATGTTCTGGTAGCTTTGAAAAAACTTCGGGATGTTTGATGGTGTGACAACTATGCGAGGGGTATTTACGGTGTCATCTCGCAAGGGGTGGCACCTTATTTGTTTTTATGGAAGAAAAAATTTGTTCGTTTTTCGGGCATAGTGAAATTGAGCCCACAGAAGAGCTTCGTTCATCTCTTGAAGCTGAAATTTTAAAAGTCATCGACCTCGGCTGCCGAACCTTTTATTTCGGCGGATACGGAGAATTTGATGAGCTTGCATATAAGACCGTTACAAGAATTAAAGCCGAGCATACGGAGCTTGAGCTTAAGCGCATATATTGTGTTTCGCAAGAAAGATATCTCAGAAAAAGAGTGAGATATTTTGATCCCGCTAACTACGACGAGGTTATATATCTTGAACCGGACTTTGACGGTTGGAAAACGAGCATTTATTTTCGCAACTGCGCCATGGTTGATAAAAGCAGTTTTGTCATATTCTACGTCGAAGAAAGAGAAAACAGCGGCTCGTATAAAGCGTATAAATACGCTATGCGGAAGAAAAAGGCAAACGTTGTTAATTTATTCAAATAAAGATAAAGAGTTTTTCGTTTTTACCTATTTTATCTTTACACGTGCGCGCACTTATCTAAAACAGTCTTATCAAAAGCACGCTTATATCGGCCGGGTTTACTCCGCTGATACGTGACGCCTGACCGAGATTTTCCGGCTTTATTTCGTTGAGCTTTTCAGCAGCCTCGATTCGAAGCCCCTTAATTTCAGAATAGTCTATATCACGGGATAGCTTTTTCGCCTCGAGCTTTGAATTTCTCTCAACCTCGGCAAGCTGACGCTTTATATAGCCGTCGTATTTAACGCTTATTTCGGCAGAAACACGCACCGAGCGTGAAAGCTCCTCTCTGTCCTTATCTATTTCACCGAGAGCGTTATAATCAAGCTCGGGACGGCGCAAAAGCTCGGCAAGCTTGATACCCGTGCTGATTTTTGACGAGCCGTGAGCCTCCAAAAACGCATTAACCTCATCCGAGGGCGGTATATTGGTTTTCTCTATTCGCTCTATCTCACGCGTTATTTTCTCACGCTTTTCAAGGAAAGCGGCGTAAGCCCCGTCACCGACAAGACCGACACGTCTGCCTATGTCAGTGAGTCTTAGATCCGCATTATCCTGTCTTAAAATCAAACGGTATTCGCTTCTCGAGGTCATAACACGGTACGGCTCGCTTGCCCCCTTTGTGACAAGGTCGTCTATCATCGTTCCTATATAAGACGACGAGCGCGGCAAAATCATCGGCTCCTCGCCCTTTTCGGCAAGCGCCGCGTTTATTCCCGCAACGATTCCCTGCGCAGCGGCCTCCTCGTATCCCGACGTGCCGTTAAACTGTCCCGCTCCGTAAAGTCCCGACACAGCCTTAAATTCAAGCGTGGGGAGCATTTCGGTTGGGGTTGCGCAGTCGTACTCTATTGCGTATGCGTAGCGCATTATTTCGGCATTTTCAAAGCCTTCGAGGCTTCTCAGCATATCGTACTGAACGTCGGTGGGCATTGAGGTGGAAAAGCCCTGAATATACATCTCGTCGGTATCTATACCGCAGGGCTCAACGAAGAGCTGATGCCTTTCCTTATCGCTGAATCTGACGAGCTTGGTTTCTATCGACGGGCAATAGCGAGGGCCCGCTCCGACTATGTTACCCGAATACATTGCGCTTCTGTCAAGGTTATCGAGTATTATGCGGTGAGTATTTGAATTCGTATAAACTATATGGCACTTTACTGCCTTGTTTTGTATTTTGCTTTCGTCCGAGCGCTGAGAAAACGGAGTTGCGTTGTCCTCTCCCTCCTGCTCCTCGAGTCTTGAAAAATCTATTGAGCGGCGGTGTACCCTGGCGGGCGTGCCCGTTTTAAAGCGCTGAAGAGTGAGCCCCTCGCGTCTTAAGGCTGCCGAGAGTCCGTTTGAGGGCATCATGCCGTCCGGACCTGCGGAATAAACCTTGTCCCCGACGAATATCTCGCTCTCAAGGAACGTACCCGTAGCGATTATTATTCTCCTCGCCTCCCAGAATTCACCGAGGTGAGTATATGCGCCGACGACGGTTTTCTTGCCGTCACGCTCCTCTGTTTTTATATCAACTATCTGTCCTTGAATAAGCCTCAGGTTAGGCTCTTTTTCGAGGACTCTTTTCATATATCTTTTGTAAGCGTCTCTGTCCGCCTGCGTTCTTTTTGAGTGAACGGCTGCGCCCTTGCCGAGATTAAGAGTTCTCGACTGTATGGTAACCGCATCCGCCGCGGCGCCCATTTCTCCGCCGAGAGCGTCTATTTCAAAGACAAGGTGTCCCTTTGCGCTTCCTCCGACAGAGGGATTGCAGGGCATATTTCCGACAGCGTCAAGATTGGTCGTGAAGATAACCGTATCCACACCCATTCTCGCAGAAGCGAGAGCCGCTTCTATTCCCGCATGACCCGCACCTATTACGAGTACGCTCGTTTTTAAGTTTTCCATAAAGCCTCTCTCCCTTCCTCAAAAATCAAAATCTTATTCTATTGACCGATACGCCCTTGCCCTTTTCGTCAAGCTCGAATATCACACCGTCAGCAAAAGCGCTTCCCTCGGCGCACCTAAACTTGCCGGGCATTTTCGTTTTCATCTTATACAGCACGGTGGATACGTCCATACCGAGTATTCCGCCGCTCTCTCCGCACATTCCGAGGTCGCTCACGTACGCGCTTCCTCGGGGCAGAATACAGCCGTCAGCCGTCGGTACGTGGGTATGCGTTCCGAATATTACGTTTATTCTTCCGTCGAAGGTATGCGCCACGGCAAGCTTCTCTCCCGTTGCCTCGGCGTGAATATCAAGCACGGCAACGTCGTATCTGCCCTTCTCACGCCGAAGAACCTGCTCTACGTATTCGTAGGGGGCGTTAAGCTGTGGCTCCATATGTACGTTACCCATGGCGTTGATAACGAGCATACGTACCCTTCCCGTATCGACAATGCAGTATCCTTTTCCGGGAGCCTCCTCACCGTAATTCAAGGGCCTTATGACCTCTTCAAGCTCGTCGAGCATCTTAAGAGCGGAAAAGTTCTGCATCGTGTGGTTTCCGCCCGTTATAACGTCCGCGCCCGAGCGTAAAAGCAGCTCTGCCGCATCTCTTGATATTCCGGTTATAAACGAGGCGTTTTCTCCGTTGACGATGCAAAAATCTATTCCGTGTTTTTCCCTTACGCTCCACAGATTCTTTTCAAGATGCAGAACTCCGCCGGGGCTCGTTACGTCACCTATCGCAAGTATTTTCACTTTAGTTCTCTTTTCTATCGGGGCTTGGGTAAATTGCCCCGCGGTATATTTTAGAGGCTGTGTCGGTAACGGACGCAGCCTCTTTTTTGTTCTTTAATTTTCAAACGAGCAAAAGCTCACTGGGTTTATTTTGCGTAATCAACCGTACGTGACTCTCTGATAACGCTGACCTTGATCTGTCCGGGATAATCAAGCTCGCTTTCGATCTTCTTCGCAATATCTCTTGCGAGGATCTTCATCTTATCGTCGTTGATAACCTCGGGCTTAACCATGATTCTTACCTCACGACCCGCCTGGATAGCGAAGGTCTTTTCGATACCCTCGAAGTCACCCGCAACCTCCTCGAGCTTCTGCAGACGCTTGATGTAATTCTCAACGTCCTCACGGCGAGCTCCGGGACGAGCCGCGCTGAGAGCGTCTGCCGCCTGAATTATGAAGTCAAGAGCAGTTATCGACTCAACGTCATTGTGGTGAGCCTCGATAGCGTGTATAATTTCCTTAGACTCACGGTACTTCTTGGCAATATCAACACCGAGCTGAACGTGAGAGCCCTCTGCCTCGGCGGTAATAGCCTTTCCGATATCGTGAAGAAGTCCCGCTCTCTTAGCCACAGCGGCGTCAACGCCCATTTCCTCTGCCATAACGCCCGCAAGCATAGACACCTCGATAGAGTGACGGAGCGCGTTCTGTCCGTAAGAGGTACGGTACTTCATTCTTCCGAGAAGCTTTATAAGCTCGGGATGAAGTCCGTGAACACCGGTCTCGAATACCGCCTTTTCTCCTGCCTGCTTAATAACGTTATCGACGTCACGGCGAGCCTTCTCAACCATTTCCTCGATTCTCGCGGGGTGAATTCTACCGTCGGAGATAAGCTTTTCAAGAGCAAGTCTGGCAACCTCACGGCGCACGGGATCAAATCCCGATACGGTTATAACGTCGGGCGTGTCGTCTATTATAAGCTCAACACCCGTAAGATTTTCAATAGTTCTTATGTTTCTTCCCTCACGGCCGATAATTCTTCCCTTCATCTCATCTCCGGGAATCTGAACTACCGATATAGCGATCTCGCTTACGTGGTCAGCGGCGCAGCGCTGAATTGCGAGAGAAAGTATGTCCTTAGCCTTCGCATCGGCCTCGTCCTTGAACTTCTCCTCGTATTCCGCGATCTTAAGCGCGGTTTCGTGCTGCATTTCAGAGTCGAGTCTTGCTACAAGCTCGTTCTTTGCGTCCTCCTTCGTAAGTCCCGCGATTCTCTCAAGGTTCGCTATCTGCGCCTGGAGAGTTGCGTCGGTCTTTTCCTTTAAGCTCTCAAGCTCCTTACGCTTTTCCTGGAGAGCCTCCTCCTTTTTCTCGAGTCCTTCAAGCTTAGCGTCGAGAGTTTCCTCCTTCTGCGCTACTCTCTTCTCGAGTCTTGAAACCTCTCTGCGACGCTCCTTAACGTCGAAATCGGCTTCCTTTTTCATCTGGAATATTTCATCCTTCGCAGCAAAAATTGCTTCTTTTTTGGTGGTTTCCGCATTTTTGATCGCATCTTGAATTATGTTCTTGGCCTGCTCTTCAGCCGAGCCGAGCTTCTTCTCTGCGATCGCTTTTCTAATAACAAAGCCTACGCCGGCGCCTACAGCAAGACCGCCAACGAGACCTATCACTAATGATAAAACGTCCATTTTAGTTGCTTTTTCCTTTCATTTTATTTTTCTTTTCGGGCACTTATCTGCCCCACGATTAGATATAAGGCCATGTATTTATAAAATAGCAAAAGTCTTTTTGCGAATAATCGTACCAATTAATTATATAATAAATTATAGACAAAGTCAAGATATATTTTTTATAAAGTGCACCAATCTTTGCATCAACAATATCGTTACCGGGCTCAAAACCGGCATGACTTTATTGATAATCAGACGAAAACACCGTTTTTTTCTTTTAAAAATGTGCTGATAAAAAAGCAAAAAGGGCATCTCAAAATTGAGACACCCTTTACATTACACCCATACCGTGTTAAGTATTGAACTATTCAAAGTACTGATTAGTCTAAAGACTGCTCCTTGACAGTTTCACTCAAGGAGGTGATAAGGCCTGCGGTATTCTGAAGCTCGGATGGAATAATAATTTTCGTCGCCTTTCCGTCAGCAACCTTTTCGAAGGTCTCAAGGCTCTTTAACGAAATATATTCACGGCTCGGAGCAACCTCGTTAATCATACGGATACCCGCCGCGGTTGCTTCTTGAATCTTAAGAATTGCCTCAGCTTCACCCTCTGCCTCTCTGATTTTCTGCTCCTTGACCGCCTCCGCATGAAGTATTGCGGATGCTTTTTCAGCCTCCGCGGCGAGAATTTTCTGTTGCTTGTGACCTTCTGCGACAAGTATAGTTGAATTTTTCTCACCCTCTGCGCGCAGAATAGACTCACGTCTTTCACGCTCCGCCTTCATTTGCTTCTCCATCGCATCCTGAATTTCCTTGGGCGGAATAATATTTTTAAGTTCTACTCTCGTAACTCGAATTCCCCAAGGATCCGTCGCCTCATCGAGAATAGAACGCATTTTAGTGTTAATGATATCTCTGGACGTTAGAGTTTGGTCTAAATCAAGTTCGCCTATGATATTTCTAAGCGTTGTAGAGGTCAGACTTTCAATTGCAAGTAACGGATTTGTCACACCGTAGGTATAAAGCTTACAGTCGGTAATCTGATAAAACACCACGGTGTCAATTTGCATCCTTACGTTATCCTTTGTTATAACAGGCTGAGGAGGAAAATCCGACACCTGTTCCATAAGAGTTATTTCTTTGGCAATGGTTTCGATAAACGGTATCTTAAGATGAAGACCCGTGTACCAAGTGGTTTTATAGCTTCCAAGTCTCTCTACAACCATCGCTTTGGCCTGGGAAACAATTTTAATATTCGATATAAGAATGATAATAGCTATCACAAGAAGAGCAATCAAGGCTACAACGCCCGTAACGGCGGCGCCTGACATTTCAAGCATAAAATTCATCATAACATCCTCCATAAATAATTTTTACTGTTTTTTGCATATAAGTTTAACGCCTTGGATAGTAACGACAGTCAAAGCCTCTCCAACCTCAAACGTATCATTTTCGCCCTCGCCTTTTGCGGACCAAAGCTGTCCTTTGATCTTAACCTGACCGCATTCTAAATAATTATCTATTCGCTCAGTAACCACACATCTTTCGCCAATAAGGGCTTCAATGTTCGTTCGCGTGTCCGCATCACTCTTTTTGCCGGCAAGGAAAACCCTACTAAGCACTATGCCCACGATAGACAGAGCAAAGAATATCAAAATTTGCCAAACATAGTTCACTTTAAACAAGCTGAGTATAGCCGTAAGGAATGCCGCAGGAACAAACCAAATCGACACAAGCTGCTCTGTGAATACCTCAATAGCAATAGAGATGGCGATAACACCTATCCACAACCACACCAGATTCTCCATATAGTATACCCCCTTCCAAATATTTTTTAATTTATTGAGCTACATTTATATCATAGCATCTACACGAAAAAAAGTCAATAGAAAAGATAGCTTAAACATTTTTTCAAAGATAGCTTAAACATTTTTTCAACACTGCCTAAGCTATTTTTTCGTTATCTTTGTTATTACTCTTTTCATAGAGACGTCTTTGTAATTTTTAATAGCAAAATAGCACACAATCGTAACGTTTGCTTAATGTTAACAAAAAATTCACATTTTAAATACGAAAAACTCTTGACACGTACCCAAAAATGTATTATATTATAACTGCAAGTTTTAGCACTCTTGCGTGTCAAGTGCTAAAATTCAATAAAGAAAGGCGGTTTTTATGGACGAAAGTATACTTAGTAAAAGAAAACAACAGATTTTGAAGGCCATAGTAGATGCCCATATCAGCCGCGGCGAGCCCGTAGGTTCTAAATTTCTTTCTCAGGACGTGGGTATTTCAGCCTCGTCAGCCACTATACGAAACGAAATGGCGGAGCTTGAGGAAATGGGTTATCTCGTTCAGCCTCACACATCCTCGGGAAGAGTCCCCTCGGCGCAAGGATATCGCTACTACGTTGACGCTTTGGTACGGCAATACGCCGAAACCAAGCAGGAGATAGACGAAATCAACGAGAGACTTCGCTACAAGCTCACGGAGATGGACGAAATTCTTTCGGAGGCGTCCCACCTCGCTTCCTCGTTCACGGATTACACGGGTATAGCCTTCAAGACAAATTCCGGAAAGGTAAGAATCAACCGCTTTGATTCGGTTTATATCTCCCAAAGAAGCTTCCACATCGTTATGAGCTTCTCGGGAAATATAGTAAAATCAAAGACTCTTATGCTCACCTTCCCCATAACACGCGAGGACGTGTCAAGATTTACCGAGGCCGCGAATATATATCTTTCCAATCTCACGAGTGATGAGATCACGATGCCGACTATAATGAAGCTCGAGTCCTTGATGGGCGCTTCTGCTCCTATGGTCCACCCCGTGATAAAAGCTATCTATGAAACGATGAGCGAGCTTGATACCGCGGATATCAAGGTAGAGGGCGTAAATAAGCTCTTGAAGTTCCCCGAATATTCCGACGTTTCAAAGCTCCGCGATCTTCTCGGAGTCCTCGAAGAAAAGGATAAGCTGCTTGACGTTTTATCTTCACGCAATATGAACGACGACGGAATCAACGTTTATATCGGCACTGAGAGTGACGGAGACGTTATGAGCGACACAACGCTTATATTCAAGAACATCACTATCGGAGGCAAAAAGGTTGCTATCGGCGTTATCGGACCTCGCCGTATGGATTACCACAACGTAATCAAGATGATAAACCGTCTTGCGTACGGAATGGATAAGATGTTCGGCGACGGCGGGCTAAGGCTTCTCACCGACGGAGAAAACGATTAATTATCATTTCATATTTAAAGAACAATCAGAAAGGCGGACACTTTAAAGTGGCGGCAAAAAGCACAGAAAAGAAAACAAAAGTTGACAATATTGAAGAAAATGAGGACGCAAAAGGCAATAGCGCCAAAGAAGAATCGGTTCCTACCGAAGAAGAGCTTTTAGCAAAAATTGCGGAGCTTGAATCTCTTATCAAGGAAAAAGAGGATCAGCATTTACGTATGGCTGCCGAGTATGAAAATTTCAGGCGCCGTTCAAGAGAGGAAAAGGACGCTATCTATACCGAGGCTGTTGCCGATACGGTTGGCGAAATTCTTCCTATTATAGATAATCTTGAAAGAGCCGCTCTTTACGATGATGAAGGCAAGGTTAAAGAGGGACTCGTTATGATAGCAAAATCAGTTGAGAGCGTTTTTGAGAAGCTCAAGGTTGAGACGGTCGGCAAGGTTGGCGAGACCTTTGACCCTAATCTTCACAACGCTGTTCTTCACGCAGAGGACGACTCGCTTGGCGAGGGCGAGATAGTCGACGTATTCCAGAAGGGGTACAAAAAAGGAAACAAAGTAATCCGCTTCGCTATGGTAAAAACAGTTAATTAAAAAATTCACATATTACAGGAGAAAAAGAAAATGGGAAAAATTATTGGTATTGACCTTGGCACAACTAACTCTTGTGTCGCAGTATTTGAGGGCGGCGAGCCCATCGTTATAACAAACCCCGAGGGAGCAAGAACCACACCTTCCGTAGTTGCTTTCGCTAAGAACGGTGAAAGACTCGTTGGTCAGGTTGCAAAGCGTCAGGCGGTTACTAACCCCGATAAGACGGTAAGCTCCATCAAAAGAGATATGGGATCCGACGTAAAGGTTTCCATTGACGACAAAAAGTTCACGCCTCAGGAAATTTCCGCAATGATTCTTCAGAAGCTCAAGGCTGACGCCGAGGCTTATCTCGGAACGACCGTTACAGAGGCTGTTATCACCGTTCCCGCTTACTTCACCGACGCTCAGCGTCAGGCAACTAAAGACGCAGGTAAGATCGCAGGTCTTGAGGTAAAGAGAATTATCAACGAGCCCACGGCGGCTGCTCTTGCTTACGGTATCGACAAGGAAGAGGCTCAGAAGATAATGGTATTCGACCTCGGAGGCGGTACGTTCGACGTTTCGCTTCTCGATATCTCCGACGGAGTATTCGAGGTTCTTGCCACAGCGGGTAACAACCGTCTTGGCGGTGACGACTTTGACGCAAGAATCGTTGACTGGATGGCTAACACCTTCGCTCAGGAAAACGGCGGCATTGATCTTCGCAAGGATAAAATGGCTCATCAGCGTCTTAAGGATGCGGCTGAGAAGGCAAAAATTGAGCTTTCCGGCGTTATGAGCACGGCTATCTCTCTTCCCTTCATCACGGCAGACGCTACAGGTCCTAAGCACTTCGAGGCAACACTCACCCGCGCTAAGTTTGACGAGCTTACGAACGATCTCGTAGAGGCTACGATGATCCCCACGAGAAAGGTTCTTCAGGACTCGGGACTCACTTCTTCCGATATATCCAAGGTTCTTCTCGTCGGCGGTTCTACAAGAATCCCCGCGGTTCAGGACGCTGTTAAGAAGTTCCTCGGCAAAGAGCCCTTCAAGGGTATTAATCCCGACGAGTGCGTTGCGATCGGCGCGGCTATTCAGGGCGGCGTTCTTGGCGGCGACGTTAAGGACGTTCTCCTTCTCGACGTTACTCCCCTTTCCCTCGGTATCGAGGTTCTCGGCGGTCTTTTCAACAAGATCATCGAGCGTAACACTACTATTCCCGTAAAGAAGAGCCAGGTTTACTCCACCGCGGCAGACGGTCAGACCTCCGTTGAGGTTCACGTTCTCCAGGGTGAGCGTGACCAGGCAAGTCAGAACACTACTCTCGGAAGATTCTCTCTTGACGGAATCGCTCCCGCTCCCCGCGGAGTTCCTCAGATCGAGGTTACCTTCGATATCGACGCTAACGGTATCGTAAACGTTACCGCAAAGGATAAGGGCACCGGCAAGGAGCAGCACATCACTATCACATCCTCCACAAATATGTCTAAGGAAGACATCGAAAAAGCAGTTAAGGAAGCTGAGAAGTTTGCGGAAGAGGACAAGAAGTTCAAGGAAGCTGTTGAGGCTAAGAATAACGCCGAGAACATGATTTTCCAGATTGAGAAGAGCATGGGTGACCTTGGCGACAAGATTACCGACGGCGAGAAGGCTCCCGTTAACGAGGCAATTGAGAAGCTTAAAAACACAATTTCTACGGGTGACACCGAGGCTATCAAGGCTGACACAGAGGCTCTTCAGAAGGCGTTCTATCCTCTCGCAGAGAAGCTTTATCAGCAGTCTCAGGCAGAAGGAGGCGCTGCAGGAGCAGATAACGGCGCAAATGCAGGCGGCGACGTTTACGGAGCTGATTTCGAAGATAAAACCTAATATTTGACAACAAATATTTACTTTTAAAGTACTTTTACAACAAAAAAGAGAGAGCAGCTCATTCATAAATAGTTTTGTTCTCTCTTTCTGTTTGTAATCATTCTATTATAAATCAAGGGTCACTCGACCTGACGTAAGGGACTGTTATGGCAGATAACAAAAAAGATTATTATGAGATACTCGGTGTTCAAAAGGGTGCTAGCGACGACGAATTAAAAAGAGCTTACAGAAAGCTCGCAAAGCAATACCACCCCGATATGAATCCGGGAGATACAGAGGCTGAGCAGAAATTCAAAGAGGTCAACGAGGCGTACGAGGTTCTCTCCGATCCCGAGAAGCGTGAGAAGTATGACAGATACGGCCATGCCGCATTCGATCCATCAATGGGCGGCGGAGCGGGCTTCGGCGGATTTGGAGGCTTTGGCGGCGGATTTGACTTCGGAGATATATTCTCAAGCATATTCGGCGGCGGAAGCTCTCGCTCACGCTCGAACGCCATCGACGGCGACGATATTACAGTAAGGCTTACCATCTCGTTTGAGGAGGCGTTCTTCGGTTGCAAAAAGGAGATTTCCTTCGCAAGAATCGAGGGCTGCTCGGATTGCGGTTCAACCGGAGCGGCTAAGGGTACTAAGCCCGAGACCTGTACGACGTGTAACGGTACGGGAAGCGTAAGAGTTAAGCAGAATATGGGCTTTGGCTTTATGGAAAGCCAGAGAGCGTGTAACAACTGTCGTGGCACGGGAAAAATCGTCAAAACTCCCTGCAAGAACTGTAACGGAAAAGGCTTCATAAAGATAAACAAGAGAATGGAAGTCACCATTCCCGCGGGAATTGATTCCGAGCAACGAATTATTCTTCGCGGTCAGGGCTCGGCGGGCAGAAACGGCGGAGTAAACGGAGATCTTTGCATTCTTGTAAGAGTTCTTCCTCACAACGTTTTCGAGCGTGAGGGTGATAACCTCTACTGCGAGGTTCCGATTTCGTTTGCGGAGGCAGCTCTCGGCGCTGAGATAGATATTCCCGTTATAGGCGGAGGTACAGAAAAATTCACCGTTCCCGAGGGTACTCAGACGGATACCTCGTTTACACTCAAGGGTAAGGGCGTTCCTAACGTAAACTCCAAGCGCAAGGGAGATCTTATCATTACAGTGAACGTGGAGACACCTAAAAATCTCACCTCAAAGCAAAAGGAATTGCTCAATCAATTTGCTGCTTCTCTCGGTGAAAATAACACGGGTAAAAAGCAAGGATTTTTCAAAAAGATATTCAATAAGTAGTTAAATGTAAATATTAATTTACTTTTTAAGCATTTTGAATATTTTTATCCAATACATCAAACAAAAAAGAACAGAACAAAAGAAAGCTTTCTTAAGCCAATTTGGTTAAGATTCTTTCTCGGTTCTGTTCTTTTTGTTTTTATTTCTATTCTGTACTTTTTATATTCGTCACGGTTCTGTCTTTATACTTATCGCGGTTCTGTTTTTGTCTTTTTTCCCGTTTTCTTTGATTTTTAACACGGCAGGGTTCTTATCGCGTTTTTTAGCCGCACCAAAGCGCTCTTTTTGACACGTGGCGGTACTTATTATGTTTTAATCTACGCTGCGCCGCTTTTTTTACACGCACCGGTACTTATCAGTTCTTTCTTGCTCGTGTACCTTATATATCTAAGCTCGATATTTTTATCATTATATGGCTATTTTTCACACGCAGCGGCACTTACGGCATTATTAAAGTTGAATAGCGGCGTATTTTAACACGTAGCGGTACTTACTGCGTTTTTTTGAGCCGTATAGAGCCGTTTTTGACACGTGGCGGTACTTAAGCCAACATTAATAGAATCACAATCACTTACGCTTCTTCCAAGCTTTACGGCTTATTTTTTCTCTGTCGTAGTATCCGTGAGGGTCAAAAGGTGGGCGTCGTGAGAATATACGCCGGGAATAAGGTCTTTTCCGTCGTAGTAAAAAACGCTCACCGATGCGTTTGCCGCATAATCAAATGCGGAGGCAAGAAGGGCAGGAGGCGTCTTGGTTATTTTACCCCAAAAGCCCTTTATAACAGCCGCGTGAGCCGCAACGAGAACGGTCTGACCCTCGTGCTTTCTTGCGATATTCATTATCTCGGAATAAAATCTGTCAGCTGCGTTTTGCACGTTTTCTCCGCCGGGAATGGTTGAAAGACCGAAATTTGCTCTCCATTCGTCAAGAAATTCGTGCGGATATTTAGCGATTATATCCTCAACACGCATTCCCTCCCAAGCGCCCGCATAAAGCTCTCTGAGATTTTGCGAGGGAACAACCTCCATATTTCGCAGCTTTGCGTGCGGAAGAGCGGTATTATAGGCTCTTATAAGGTCACTCGAGTATATAGCATCTATCTTCACGTCAGAGAGAAAATCCGCCGTTCTATCAGCCTGCAAATAGCCAAAGGGCGATAAATCCTTATTTGTATGGCCTAAAAATTCTCTGTTTGCGTTTCCTATGCTCTGACCGTGCCTTACGAGGTAAAACACCGTGTTATATCTTTCGTCTATTTTTATCGGTGTTTTATCGTAAGAGCTTTGCGCGATGTCAAAATCGGTATAATTCGTCATCTTTGATATTCCTTGATTTGTTTTTACTTTTTTCGTATTTTTTCGTATTTTGTTTTTGTCTTTGTAAGTCCAAAACAGAATATTTATTCTATTTCGCTCTAAGAGCTTTTTTGAATAAAATAATCGTGGGATTTTTTCTTACAAGATATTTTATCATTTTTACGCCGCTATGTCAATAACAAGGCGCTTTTTTTCTATATAATACTTTTAAAAGGCGTTATTCGGACATATCACAGCAATATAATACTCTTATTGCGTAAGTTTTTCATTTTCGATAAGGTCTATAATATCGACCGTTTTGCTCGTTTTCACGCAAATCAGCGCCAAAAATAAATCTGTTTTTCTTAAATCAAGAAACCGAAGCAAGTTTTTTGTCAAGTTTTCTTTTATGCATTTAAGCGTATATTTATTCGTTTTATGAATATTTATTCTTTTAATTACATTTTTTGCCATTCGTAAAGAAATTTTAATTTTCGCATAATTAACGAAAAAACAGCTCAAAAATTCGCTCAAAAAACACGGAGCAAAAAATAAATTCAAAAAACACGGTTAAATTTTACATTTTTTTCCATTTTGCTAAAAATTAGCTCAAAAAAACACAAAAAGCATTAACCGGTTCCACGTGTGTTTAATATATTTAATATAAAGCAAACATCTCAAATCACAAACATACTGTGGTAGATTCTCGTCATTTTACACCACATTCTACGTTTTTTGATAAAAGCATCAGATTTTTTGCCTATTTTTACTTGTTTTTGATCGTTTATATTTGTTTTTTGCCCGTTTTCTCTCGTTTTTTGGGTAGTTTTTACTTTTTATATCCGCCTTTACCGTCTTAAAGATGCTTATTTACATTTTTTAATCATATTTACTCTTTTGCGGTCAGATATATTGCTAAATCGCACTTTGCTTTTCATTGGTTTCAATCTCGAAAGCAAGTTTTCTTTTAAAAACGTACTTTTTTGTTTAAAAAGAGTACATAAAATCTGTCTTTTATTGGATTTTCGCTTGTTTTTACTTCGCTTAAAGCTTTTTAAAGCATTTTTACACCTTTTTTACAAGTTTTGCACCATAATTTCGTGTGGCTTCAATTGTTTCACGTGAAACAAAGCAAAAACTTTCTTAAAGATACGTCTTCTTGGTTGGCATATAGAGTTCTGAGTCAAAAAATGATCTTGTTTTATTTATTATACCAAATGTTTGTGTATTTTTGCGTTTTTGGGCGGCTTTTTTTGAACAAAAATAAGCTTTTAAGGCATATTTAAAGTCTTTTTGTTGATGTTTCACGTGAAACATCAGTATTTATTCTTTATTGCTTGACCTTATCGGGCAGTTTCAAGATAACCCGTTTTATCAAATTAACCATTTCAGATTTACAATATGTGTATAATCTCGCACTTCAAAACGCATTGTTTCACGTGAAACAATGCGTTTTTTGCTTTTTGGGAGCATTAATGTATATGTGTGTTCGTCGGCGTTTTTGCTAAATATGCGGTTTTTAGTATGTTATATGCTTCATTTGATGGTTTTTCCCGCACTCATAACTAATTATCCGAGCGTGTTTTTTTCTCTTTCCGTATATTGATTTGCTTATTCTCGGTTATTATAACTTTATATTTTTTCGACAGTTGTTTGTTTTATATTTCATGGGGTGTCACACTTATTTAATCACCTTGTTTATTAGCGTTTTATTGCCGGTTTGACTATATTGTTCTTTTTTTGCTCATATCTTTTGATATTTGTATTTCTAATCAGAGATTTACTTGTATGTTTCACGTGAAACAATGCTTTTGGCACGTTTTTTTCGTCTGTGTTCTTAGTAGGGAACTCATCACCGTTTTACTTACGGTAGGCACTTATACTTGCGTATTTTATGCTATTCTATGCCCGATAAATAAGTATTTCTTCTGCATTTATATGATGTTTCACGTGAAACAAAGTAAAAAACAGGCACAAAAGCGAATGTTTCACGTGAAACAAACAATCAGATAGATAGATAGATAGATAGATAGATAGATAGATAGATAGATAGATAGATAGATAGATAGATAGATAGTTAGTTAGTTAGTTAGTTAGTTAGTTAGTTAGTTAGTTAGTTAGTTAGTTAGTTAGCCGGATAGATAATAAATGGTAGGCGAATTAACGAGTGAACAAATAGATGAATTAATTAATACGCAATCAACAGATGAGTAGATGAGCGGGCGAATAGCGTTTGCAGATACAACGTTGCAGATATAGTATTATAGAGCCGTGATATTAATTGAATAGTTTTTATTCTTTGTAGCGCAGCTCTACCGACCCCCATTTCGTCTTAAACTCAAAGATTACATGCTTTTAAAGCAAATATTATGAGATTTCAATCAAGTTTTTCGCTAAACAAGTAAGCGCGAACGAAGAAAAAAGTTTTTTATTGTGTGATATTATATTCTGGCTTTATATCACCGTACATCTTATCTGTCAAACATATTATTACGTTTTATTACGTTCATTTCGCATACGTTACTGTATATCTTCACTTACATTATCCGTGCTGCGCTTTGCTATATATCACTATTCACATAAGTTACTGTACATCTCTATCCACATTATAAGTTGCTGTACATCTCTGTTCATATCATGTATTGTCTTGTATTTCTTTGTGTTATGTATTGCTGCATACCTCTTATCGTTGCGTTATTAATTAACCGCATTTGTAGTATTCTTTTGCCGCTTTCGGAAGCGTTTTCGACTTATTTCTTCTTGCAGCATTCTTTTTCATCTTTTTTAGATTTTTTACATTTATATATTGACTTTATATGGTTAAAAATGCTATAATTATTGTGCATATTTTTATATAATTCTGCTTTGTAAATTACGTATAAGCAATCATTTTAGGTTATTTTATATTCTTTTACGAAGTTATCAAAACAGGAGGTCCTAAGACTCGTTTTATGGGAAAGATAGTTTCTTTTTCTAACCAAAAGGGCGGCGTAGGTAAGACAACTTCTTGCGTAAATATTGCCGCTCAGATAGCAAACAAGGGTAAAAAAGTCCTTATGATAGACATGGATCCTCAGGGAAACGCTACAAGCGGACTCGGTTTACCTAAATCAAAAATAAAAAAGTCTATTTATGACGTAATAATAGGGAATTGTAAGGTTCAGGACAGCATTATAAAGACAAGATTTAAGAATCTTTCGGTTATCCCGGCAACAATAGATCTCGCGGGAGCGGAGCTCGAGCTTCATGATTTGGAAGAGGCGGGAAATGCCGAATTTGACTACATAAAGCTCGCTATTAATGAAATTCGCAACGAATATGACTATATTTTCATAGATTGTCCCCCTTCTTTAGGTATGCTTACCGTTAAAGCTCTTACGGTTTCTGACGGTGTTGTTATACCTATGCAATGCGAATTCTATTCTCTCGAGGGTATGTCTCAGTTATTTAATACTATAAAGAAGATTCATCAGCTCTTCAATCCCGAATTAAGAGTAGTCGGAATACTTTTAACTATGTATAACGGACGCCTTACGTTGACAAATCAGGTTGTAAATGAGCTTAAAAAGTACTATGCAGACAGACTTTTCAAGGTTCCGATATCAAGAACGGTAAGAATTTCGGAAGCTCCCGGCTATGGAGAGCCCATTTGCTACCACGATCCTTATGGAAAAGGCTCGCTTGAATACGCTGCGGTAGCAAAGGAATTAATGCTCAGAATATAATTTTGAGTTAATATGCCTCACATTATTCGAATAAGAGGCACTTTATGTTATTTAAACGAAAAGCACTTATATAAAATACTATTGAAGATTTTTTGTAGATTCTTTATTCGCGGTAATGCTATAACTTGTTTTAGCGTTTTTAGACGTACAAAGCAAACAAAATACTAAAATCTAACGTCTTTAGAACAAATAAAATGTAAAGCATCTCTAACTTCTGTAGAACAAATACAATGTAGATAACAGCCATAAAAGCTATGCTTCCTTAGTTGTTTTTTAAGACTTTTTTAGCTTCTTGCTGCTCCGTGGTTTTTAAAGAGCTTTTTTCGTTTTGTTTTTGCGATATTTGTTTTTGATGATTGTTTTTTTGTTGCTCCGTGTTTTTTGTTTGAATTTTGCGTTGTTTTTCGTTTTTCTTATTATTTTTGTATTTTAAAATGTTTGTTTCACGTGAAACATTAGCCATTTTTTAATTATTTTTTGAACTTGAATTGTTTTTTGACTGATTTTTGTGTTTTAAATTAGTTTTTGCGTTTTTTAAATTGATTTTTTGTTTTTTGAGTTTTTAAAAAATATGTTTTCGAAACCGAAAAATGCAAAATTGATTTTTCTGATTTTAAAAATCATATTACATTATGGTAATATTTTCCAAGTATGCTTTTTAAACTTTGCTTTCACCAAGTTTATTTTACTTACGCCAAGTTTGATTTGCTTATACTAAGTTTGATTTACTTACACTAAGTTTAATTTGCTTACACTAAGTTTGATTAATTTATTTACACAAATTTCTTTTTTTCATTTTCGATTGAATTTGAATTGTTCCACGTGTTTTTAATACTTTTCGCCTTATATTTTGGCATGTTTTGGTAAATTTTAGATTATTTCGGAGGTTTTTGCTATGAGAAAAAAGAATGCGGGTCTTGGCCGCGGTCTTGACGCTATATTTCTTGAAAATTCGCTCGAGAATACCACTGCGGGCGGTGAAAACATTATAACTATACTTAAGCTCTCTATGATCGACCCTAAGAGCGAT
Organism: Oscillospiraceae bacterium; assembly: GCA_015063445.1. The sequence continues at coordinate 14,590 of SVUD01000007.1, read as the reverse complement.
CAGCCGAGAAAATATTTTGATAAAGAGTCGCTTGAGGAGCTTGCCTCGTCAATTAAGGAAAACGGCTTACTCCAGCCCATTCTCGTTCGTGAATACGGCGAGGGAAGATATCAGATAATTGCCGGTGAAAGACGTTTCAGAGCTTCAAAGCTTGCCGAGCTTGAGGAAATTCCCGCTATAATTCTTGACAGAGACGACAGAAAGGTTGCCGAGCTTTCTCTTATAGAGAACATTCAGAGAGAGGACCTCAATCCTATTGAAGAGGCTCTTGCGTACAAGGCTCTCGCTGACGAGTACGGACTCACTCAGGAGGAGCTTTCCGAGAAGGTAGGAAAGAGCAGAAGCGCGATAGCAAACTCCACCCGTCTTCTTGATCTCCCCGCAGACGTTCTTGAAATGGTTGCGAACGGCGACATCTCAGCAGGTCACGGAAGAACCATTCTCGGCGTAAAGAACCGTGAAAATATGCTTCTTCTTGCCAACAAGGTGGTTGAATACGATCTTTCCGTGCGTCAGCTCGAGGAAGAAGTCAAGAGAATCAACAAGATGAAGCCCGTCGTCGAGGAAGAAGAGGAAGAGGAGCTTCCCGTTGTGGATTATTTCAGAGAAATGGAGCTTCGCATTCAGTCTCATCTCGGCAGAGTGGTAAAGATAAAGGGAAGCGGCAGAAAGAAGTGCGTAACTCTCTTCTATGAGGATAACGAGGATCTTGACGAGCTTCTTAAGACTATCTGCGGAAACGATTTTCTTGAAGAATTCTGATATTTTTTCCCGGTAAAGCAATGAAGTTCTTTAGAAAAATTTACGATAATTATATTTCCGTCAAGCTCAGCGATTACGCTGCCTTTGACTCCGACCTGCAGATAAACAAGCTTTTGTTTTTCGTTTTTTTAGGTCTTATTGCCGCTTGTATGATAATTACCTACTACAACAGCACAGCAACACTGATATTGAAGAAATTAACGCGTATAGGCGCGTTTGGCGAGGAAAACAGTAAAACCCTCGCAGATATCGGTCTCGACTCTTCTCGGGCGGTAAAAACGCTTCTCAGAGGCAAAAGCGGAGCGTTTAAGACTCTCATTCTCACAAAAGGCGCCGAAAATCTTACATACGAGGAATATACGGAGCTTGAAGCGTCAAAAAAGAAGCTCCGGGGCCTTTCAAAAGAGGAAAAAAAGAAAAAGCTTTCCGAAATAGACGAAAGCTTTCTCCTACGCTTAACTTTGACGAAGCCGAATTCTATATACCGACCGATATGAAGGACGCCGCAGAGCGCTTTATTTCCGACAAGAGCACTACCTTTACCAAGGGACTTATATACTGCGGTATAATTTTACTCTGCTACGTCGCGATAGCGCTTTTTATGCCCACTTTTCTTTCGTGGATAAGCGGTATTATCAAAAACTAAATTTTAACGCATTTTCAAAACGAATAAGTTTTTTTCTGTCTTAAAAAAGACTTAAAAATTCTTACCTTTCAACCCCGACGTTTAGGTTACGTCACATATTGCGCTGTAAAAAAAGCAAGAGCTTTGGATTACGGTGCGAAGCAAAAAGTCATACGCTTTTTTGTATTCGTATCGTTTCCTCTGTTCTTGCTTTTTGTTTTTGCGTTCATATTTTTTAAAACCGCCTTTTAAAGCCGGTCAACGCAAATGCGCTCAAAAATATTTTGAAGCTTTATAACACAAATGCTATCAAAAATAATGAGATATTGATTTTTTTCGTGATTTTAGCCTTTTTATCAATCACAAACAGTCTCTTGCGTCCCATAAGCCTTGAAGCTTAACAGCGGCTTAAACCTCCATTATAACCGGAAGTATCATAGGTCTGCGTTTGGTTTGCTTGAAGATAAATTTAGCGACGTCGTCACGCATTGTATTTTTTATCTGCGTAATATCACGTGTTCCGATATAAAGCATTTTTTCAAGAGATGCCTCGGCTACTTTTTTGGTTTTATCCATAAAGTCCAAAGACTCCTTTACGTATACGAAGCCGCGCGATACTATATCGGGACCCGAGAAGAGAAGTCTTTCCGAAAGATTGACCACCGAAACTATAACCACGAGTCCGTCCTCGGATAGATGCTTTCTGTCACGGAGAACGACGCTTCCGATATCTCCTATACCTGAGCCGTCTATAAGAGTCTTGCCCGAGGGAACGCTTCCCGCAAACGCCATCGTGCGTTTGTCAAGCTCGACCACGCGTCCTATATCCGATACGAATATATTTGACGACGGTATACCCATATACTCGGCTATTTCCTTATTTGCGTAAAGATGTCTGTACTCTCCGTGTATCGGCATATAAAACTTCGGCTTAAGAAGAGCTATAAGAAGCTTTATTTCCTCTCTGCAGGCGTGTCCGGATACGTGAACGTCCTCGGTTGAGTCGTTTACAACCTTTACGCCGTTTTTAATAAGAGCGTTAACTATTTTTCCTACGAGCTTTTCGTTGCCGGGAATTGCGCTCGAGCTTAATACTACTATATCATTGGGCGAAAGCTTAACCCTGTCGTGCTCGGAAAACGCGATTCTGTAAAGAGCGGACATAGGCTCGCCCTGGCTACCCGTAGTTATGAGCGTGAGGTCTCCCGGTCTGTAGCGGTTAATATCCTTGATATCAATTAACACGTCATCGGGCATATCCATATATCCAAGCTCCACGGCTGCGCCGAGAACGTTGGTCATGCTTCTTCCTATCACGGCAACCTTTCTGCCGTATTTTGCCGAAGCATTTATTATCTGCTGAACTCTGTGTACGTTCGAGGAGAAGGTCGCTATAATAAGTCTTCTGCCCTCGCTTTGCATAAAGATTCTGTCAAGAGAGCCGCCTACCGTTCTTTCAGACGGAGTAAATCCGGCTCTCTCGGCGTTCGTTGATTCGCAGAGCAAAAGATTAACACCCTCCCTGCCTATCTCGCCTATTCTCGTGAGATCCATCATTTTTCCGTCGATTGGGGATACGTCAAGCTTGAAGTCTCCGGAATGGAATACGTTGCCTACAGGCGTTCTTAAGCATATTGCCGCCGCATCGGCAATAGAGTGGTTCACGTGTATAAATTCAGCCTTAAATACGCCGAGATTTACCACGTCCCCCGCCTCAACCGTGTAAAGTCTCGGTGAAAAGGGAGGAGGATTTTCGTCAAGCTTTCCTTCGATTATACCGAGAGAAAGTTTAGTTCCGTAAACGGGTATATCCACCTTCGAAAGAAGATAGGGAACGGCGCCGATATGATCCTCGTGGCCGTGTGTTATTAACAGACCTTTGATTTTGTGAGCGTTTTCGATAAGATAAGTAAAATCGGGAATTACAAGGTCTACGCCGAGCATATCGTCATCGGGAAACGCAAGTCCCGCATCTATTACTACTATATCGTCGCCATATTCGAAAACAGTTATATTTTTGCCTATCTCGGCTAATCCTCCGAGAGCGATTATTTTAAGCTTTTTCTCCTTAATTTTGACACGGGTAGACTCTTTTTGCTTAGAGCTCGCAGCTCTTGAAAGCGTTATACCTTCCTCTATCTCGCTGAAAAGAAGCTCGTTTCTGTCGTTCGAATTTATCTTACCGCCCTTGGTTTTAGGGACGTTTTTCTTTTTTACGGGAACTCTCGCTTTAATCTGAGCGTTAGCGTTTTTATTATTTTGAGAAGCGGCTTTTGCTCCGTTTTCTTCATTGTTATTCAGCGTGTTCTTTTTAACGTCGGTTTGATTTTGTCTTACCTTTTTATTTTTGCGAAGAGAATTATTTTCTCTGTTATTCACATCTTGATTTTTCGCATTTTTATTTATTTTTATTGTTTTTTTAACACTATTATTTATATTTTCTACATTTTTTATTTGATTTTCTTGCTTGCTTTCTGCTTTTTTGTTTATTTTCATTTTATTGTTTTCGGTTTTTTTGCTACTTGGTTTTATATAATTTTTACCTTGTTTTTTGCGATCTCTCGCCTTTTTTTCTCCTTTTAGGTTTATTTTTTCTAATTTCATTATATGTCCGTTTCTGCGCTGAACGCGAATTTTTTGTCTTATTTAAAATATGTATTTTAAAGCTTAATTTGTTACGTCGCTTTTATCAATTTTTAGTCTATAGCGTTCTTTCAAAAAACGCTCTCTGTTTTTTTCACTCTTGAGCCTTTATATCCTCGGCTTATTTAAAACCGAGCCTTTTCGTTTCAGAATATTCTTGTCTTAATTTTATTATTTTTTTCGGATTAATTATTGACACGCAGCGCCGCGTGTATTCACTCTTTGGAAAATCCGAAAGCATTCAACGGTATATTCTTTTGATATTATAAACGTCTGAATCCTATTTAACAAGCTTTAAGGCCGACCGAAAAAATATTCGAGCCGGCCTTATCTACTCTTTTTAACGTATGTAATTAGTTTTCTCTCTTCGGATTTTCTTACCGAAGCTTTTCATACATTTTTTATTACTTCTTGTTTCCGAAAATTCTTCCGAAGAGTCCGCCTCTCTTAGCGTACTTTCCGGTAGGATCGTTGATCTCGATAGTGGGAGCTGCCTTGGGAGCCGCAACGGGTGCCGCCTTGGGTGCTTCAACTACGGGCTCTTCCTTAACCTCTTCAACAACGGGAGCTTCAACTACAGGCTCTTCCTTAACCTCTTCAACAACGGGAGCAGCAACGGGCTCTGCCTTAGGAGCCTCAACAACGGGTGCCGCAACGGGAGCTGCCTTAGGAGCCTCAACAACAGGTGCCGCAACAGGAGCTGCCTTGGGAGCTTCAACAACGGGTGCCGCAACAGGAGCTGCCTTGGGAGCTTCAACAACGGGTGCCGCAACGGGAGCTGCCTCTGCGTTTTCTTGGGCAACCTTGGGAGTTCTCTTCTTTCTCTTTTTCTTGGGAAGCTCGATTTCAAACGTATCGTCAAGAAGATCGTCGATTGAAATGCCGAAGAGCATCTTCATTTCGATAAGCTTCTGTACCTCGGGATAAGACTGTCCCGATTCCCACTTGTAAACTGCCTGACGGGATACTCCTACCGCGCTTGCAAATTCATCCTGAGTGAGATGCTTGATTTTTCTGAGTACAACGAGTTTTTCTTTGAAGGTCATCATAGTTTTTGTGTCCTTTCATTTTTAAATGTATTTTTATTTTTTAATTTTTATTCTTGTATTTGATTATTTCTTGCGTATGTCGGAGAATCAAGTCTGAAGCCATTTTCCTCTTCGAGAAGATTTACCTTTATCTTCTTTTGCTGAACGTTGCCCGATTCACTCGTCACCTTGACTTCTATCTCGACCGTTATAATTTCTCCCTCTACGTCAAAAATCTTAAGCGTGTCGTATAAATACTCTACCGTGTCAATAAGGAACGGCTCGTATTTGCTGTATACCATAATACATTTTTCTTCATTTCTGTTTAAAGAATCGTATTCCTGATAATATCTCGCAAAATAGATTACGTCTCCGTTACTGTCGGTTATAGAGCCGAGAGTGTTTTTTATCATATATTCCGACTGACTTTTCGTAAAGCACTCTTTCGTGAGTCTTTTTATATCCTCAACGTTATTTACACCGAATTTTTCGCACGAAAGTATTTCCGCCGGATAATAGTTTCCGTTTGCGTTATTCGTGTCACTAAAATCACACGCTATGCCGCTTCCGTAAAATATATCGTTGATTTTTTCCGATTTTTTAATAAGATTTTTTGCCGCTTCAATAACTTCAGCTTCATTATATTCTCTGTCTTTTACTTCTTCTTTTTTACACGAATTTACGCAAAAAATAGAAAATATGACTACTAAAGTTAACAAAAACACTTTAATTTTCATCTGTGTTTTCGTTTTCGGGAGACTCGTCTTCATCTTCAAGAGGTTCTTTTATTTCTTCATTTTTATTTTCGAAGCTTTTATTTTTCTCGTCGATTTTATCTCCCGCCTCTTCAATCTCCTCAAGCTTTTCAAGTCTTGAGAGGGTTATAATTCTCGTATCATCGGAAATTCTCATTACGATTACGCCGCCGGCTGTTCTTGAATATACGTTAATATCGGATACGGACATTCTGATTATCGTACCCTTATCGGTAATCATCATAACGTCGTCGTCATCGTCAACGGTCTGGATAGCCGCGAGCAATCCGCTCTTTTCCGTAAGCTTGTGACAAGCAACTCCCTTACCGCCTCTGTGCTTCATTTCTCTGAAGTCCTCAAACGACGTTCTCTTTCCCATACCGTTCTCGGTAACGGTCAGAAGCTTCTTCGAGTCGTCTACTATCGCGACGCCTATAACGTAGTCGTCACCCTGAAGGGTAATACCCTTAACTCCTCTTGCGGCTCTTCCCATACCTCTTACGTTGTTTTCGTCAAATCTTACGCACATACCGTGGCGTGTAGCAATCATTACGCTTTGGTCACCCATAGTATGTCTTACGAAAATGAGCTCGTCACCCTCGTCAAGATTTATCGCTATTTTTCCGCCCTTACGCTGATATTCAAATTCCTTAAGGAGCGTTTTCTTTATGATACCGTTTTTCGTTACCATTGTAAGATACTCGCCATCGGCAAACTCGGAAACGCTTATCATAGACGTTACCTTTTCGCCCTCCTGGAGCTCTATTATGTTAACGAGGTTCGTTCCCTTAGCCGTTCTTGACGCCTCGGGAATTCTGTAAGCCTTCTTCGAGTAAACTCTTCCGAGGTTGGTGAAGAACATTACGTGAGCGTGGCTGCTTGTGACGAGAACCTTTTCAACGAAGTCCTCCTCCTTGGTAGTCATTCCCATAATACCCTTACCGCCTCTGTTCTGAGCTACGTAAACGTCAGCTCTCTGACGCTTGATGTAACCCGTATGGCTCATCGTAAGTATACAAGTATGTCTTTCTATGAGGTCCTCTAAGTCGATTTCCTCGGTTGCCTCTATTATTTCGGTCTTTCTTGCGTCGCCGAACTTATTCTTTATCTCGTTAAGCTCATTTTTAAGAATGTCCTTAACCTTTTCCTCGTCGGAAAGTATTCCCTGAAGCTCCGCGATAAGAACGGAAAGCTTAGCTATTCTGTCCTCAACCTTCTGTCTTTCAAGTCCCGAAAGCTTACCGAGAGTCATTTCCACTATTGCCTGAGCCTGAGCGTCGGAAAGTCCGAATCTTTCAATAAGCTTTTCCTTCGCGTTTGGAATGGATTCGCTCTTCTTGATTATCGAGATTACCTCGTCTATATTGTCTATAGCCGTTTTGTATCCCTCGAGAATGTGAATTTCTCTTAACGCCTTGTCAAGATCAAACTGCGTTCTGTTTACTATTACGCTCTTCTGGAAGGTGATGTATCTGTCGAGTATATCTCCGAGGGGAAGAATCTTAGGCTCTCCGCCGTCGATAACGAGCATATTTATTGAGCAGGTATCCTGAAGCTGAGTATATTTATAAAGCTGATTGAGTATTACCTCTCCGTTAGCGTCGCGTCTGTATTCGACAACGATTCTCATACCGCCTCGTCCGGATTCGTCCCGAAGTCCCGTGATACCCTCGATTTTTTTATCCTTTACGAGAGTTGCCATGCTTTCAATAAGCATCGACTTATTTACCATATACGGAATTTCAGTAAAGATTATGCGCTTGTGCTCATCCTCGACTCTTCCTCTCGCTCTTACGTAAACCTTACCCTTTCCGGTTTCGTAAGCCTCTCTTATTCCGCGTGTTCCGTAAATAAGAGCCGCGGTAGGAAAATCAGGTCCCTTGATATACTCCATAAGCTCGTCTACCGAGCATTCGGGGTTATCTATTCTGTAGGTCACACCGTCGATAACCTCGGTGAGATTGTGAGGGGGAATATTGGTCGCCATACCTACCGCGATACCGACAGAGCCGTTAACGAGCAGGTTAGGGAAGCGTGAGGGAAGAACCGTCGGCTCATCTCTCGTGTTGTCAAAGTTTCGTGTCATCGGAACGACGTTCTTTTCAATGTCGCTCATCATGTAATTCGCGATCTTGTTCATTCTCGCCTCGGTGTAACGGTATGCGGCAGGCGGGTCTCCGTCAACGCTGCCGAAGTTACCGTGTCCCTCAACAAGAGTGTATCTTAGCGAGAAGTCCTGCGCCATTCTTACCATCGTGCCGTAAACCGCCGAGTCACCGTGCGGATGATATCTACCGAGAACGTTACCAACAGTCGTAGCTGACTTACGGAACGGCTTATCGTGAGTAAGATTATCCTCATACATAGCGTAAAGGATTCTTCTCTGTCCCGGCTTCATTCCGTCTCTTACGTCGGGAAGAGCACGTGACGTGATAACGCTCATCGAATATTCGATAAAGGAGGTCTCAACTTCCTTTCTCATATCCCTCATTTCAATCTTTTGTAAGGGAAATTCTATATCTGAGCTTTTATAATTATGTTCCATTATTTTTCCTTTCTTTAAGAGAATTTACTCATATTTGAAAACTTTTGTTTACTTTTCTTAACTTAAATATCAAGATTTTGAACAAATTTAGCATTCTTTGATATAAATTCTCTTCGTGGCTCAACCATATCTCCCATAAGCACGGAGAAGGTTTCATCACATGCTATCGCATCGTTAATATCAACCTTCAGAAGAGTTCTTGTCTCAGGGTCCATAGTAGTTTCCCAAAGCTGCTCGGGGTCCATTTCTCCAAGACCCTTATATCTTTCGCTCTCAACGCCCTTACCGCCGAGCTCCTCAATGTATTTATCTCTTTCCGCATCCGAGAACGCATATCTCATCTGCTTACCCTTGTGAACCTTATAAAGCGGGGGCTGAGCGAGATAAACGTGTCCTCCCTCGATAAGAGGTCTCATATGACGGAAGAAGAAGGTAAGAAGAAGTATTCTTATGTGCGAGCCGTCTACGTCGGCATCCGCCATAATTATTATTTTTCCGTAACGGAGTCTGGTTATATCAAATTCGTCTCCGATACCGCATCCGAGAGCCTGTATAATAGGAATAAGTGAGGTGTTTCCGTAGACCTTATCGAGTCTTGCCTTTTCTACGTTAAGAACCTTACCTCGAAGAGGAAGGATTGCCTGGAATCTACTGTCACGGCAGCCCTTTGCGCTTCCTCCCGCGGAATCTCCCTCTACGAGATATACCTCGGTGAGTCTTGCGTCGCGCTCGTTACAGTCCGCAAGCTTTCCGGGAAGAGTGGATACCTCAAGAACGTTTTTACGTCTTATGGATTCTCTTGCCTTTCTTGCCGCCTCTCTCGCGCGGTTTGCCGCGAGAGCTTTGTCTATAATAATTTTTCCGACCGCGGGATTTTCTTCAAGGAATTCCTCAAGCTTCTGTGATACGATATTATCAACGAGAGTTCTCATCTCGCTGTTTCCGAGCTTAGCCTTGGTCTGCGACTCAAACTGAGCGTCGGTAAGCTTAACCGAGATTATGGCAACGAGTCCTTCTCTGACGTCGTCTCCCGAAAGTCCCTTATCGTCAGGCTTTATAGCCTTTATTTTTCTCGCGTAATCATTTATAGCCTTAGTAAGAGCCGATTTAAATCCCGTTTCATGCGTTCCGCCCTCAATCGTAGCCATATTGTTCGCAAATGAAATTATGGTTTCGTTATAGCTGTCATTATACTGCATCGCAACCTCGGCAATAGAGCCGTTTCGCTCGCCCTTCATATAAATGACCTGAGGATGAATAGGAGCTCCTCTTTTCTCGTTATTGAGGTATTCAACGAAGGAAATTATTCCTCCGGCGTAGTGAAGCACCTCTTCGCGCTCCATGCCCTCTCTCTTATCCGTAAGAATGATTTTAACGCCTGCGTTAAGGAAGGACTGCTCTCTCATTCTCGTAAGAAGAATTTCGTAATCGAAAACTGTTTCCTCGAATATCTCGGGGTCGGGCTTGAATCTTACGTAAAGGCCTCTCTTATCGGTCGCGCCCTCGCAGGCGAAGGGTCTTGCGACTCTTCCTCTTTCAAATCTTTCGGTATATCTTAAGCCGTCTCTGTGGTTTGCAACCTCGACCCACTCGGAAAGAGCGTTAACGACCGAAGCTCCAACACCGTGCAAGCCGCCGGCAATCTTGTATCCCTCGCCGCCGAACTTTCCTCCGGCGTGAAGAACTGTATAAACTACCTCAAGCGTTGGTAAGCCGAGCTTTTCATTCATACCCGAGGGTATTCCTCGTCCGTCGTCCTCTACCGAAACGCTGTTATCATCCCAAATGGTTACCTTTATCTCATCGCATTCGCCCGCAAGAGCTTCGTCTATCGAGTTGTCTACTATCTCATAAACAAGATGATGAAGTCCGCGCAGGGAAGTCGTACCTATGTACATTCCCGGGCGTTTTCTTACGGCTTCAAGTCCTTCAAGAACCTGTATCTGACTGTCGTCATATCCGCCGTTCAAAAGCTTATTTTCTTCCATACTTTGTATTTTCCTTTCGCTACGACTATCAATTCTCGTTATATTCATCGCTTTCGGCTCTTATTTTCAAGCCTTGAGATGATATACGCGACAATTTAATTTTATATTTTTTTGTTCCGTCTGTTATTTCCTCGTGAAGAACGAAGGTTCTCGGCAGATCCGAGTCACCGTAAATTATATTTCCGTCCTTCTCGTTTTTGTTTATATATTTTTTCGTTACCGATGAAACCGTTGAGCTGTCAAGGTCAAAAATTCCTATAACGCTTTTCTTTTTAACGGTTATTCCGTTTCCTATATGTAGATACATTATCCGAATTTGCCTCCCTTGACCTCGATAACCTTGCCCGCCGTTCTCAGTCTTTCGCAGGAGGTTATTATAATCTGTCTGTCCTTCATTCCGCCGAGCACGAAATTCTGCCTTTTATCGTCAAGCTCGGAAAGAACGTCGTCAAAGAGGAACACGGGATACTCGGAAAACAGCTCGCGGCTGACCTCGCCCTCCGCCATTTTCAGCGATAAAACTATAGAACGCTGCTGCCCCTGAGAAGAGAATATCCTTGCGTCGTTTCCGTTGATTTTAATTATTATATCCTCTCGGTGCGGTCCGTAAAGAGTTACGCCCGCAGCCCTCTCCTTATGGAGATTTTCCTTGAATATACGCTTATATTCTTCTTTTATCTCATCGGTAGATGAAAAGGCGTCGCTTATATCGCTTTTATAAGTTAGCGTCAGGTCTTCCTTTCCGTCGGAAATATCCTTCATATACGCCTTTGCGTATACCTCAAGCTTTTTTATATAGCTTTTTCTTTCGCTGTATATAGAGGCGGCGTATACCGCAAGTGAATCCGACCAGGCTGATAGCTCGTTTTCGTCGAAGTAAAGTCCCTTTGACGCATTTTTTAAAAGAGCGTTCCTGTTTTCAAGAGCTTTTTTGTAATCAAAATAAAGAGATATATAGGTAGGGAAGCACTGAGATATCGCAACGTTCAAGAAGTCGCGTCTTTCGTCGGGACCGCCTTTAACTAAAGTCAGATCGTCGGGGCAGAAAAGAACAGCCTTGAAGTTTCCTATCATCTCCGATGCCTTTGAAACCTTATATCCGTTTATTTTTCTGCGCCTCTCTCTGCCGAAAACCGAATACTCGAGGGTGTTTGAGCCGTTTTTATCCTCGTACTCTATAGAGAGATTAAAGCCCTCGCTTCCAAATCGCACAAGGTCCTTTTCCTCGCCTCTTCTGAAGGATTTTCCGCGCGCAAACACGTATATTCCCTCAACAGCGTTGGTCTTTCCCTGCGCATTTTCACCTAAAAGAAGATTTACGCTTTTATCGAATTCAAGAGAGCATTTTTCTATATTTCTGAAATTCTGCGCTCTGAAGCTTTTTATTATCATTTTTCACTCATTCTTACGGGAAGAATCATATAGAAGTAATTAAATTCATCGTCCTTTTCAAGAGGCTCGATAGTTATCGCCTGAGTGGGAGACTTCATGGAAAGAAGTATCTTTTCGCCCTCGGCAACCTTTACGCTGTTTATAAGATAACGGCAGTTAAAGCCGATCTCTATATCAGCGCCCTCGTGCTCGCAGTCTATCTCGTCGTAAACCTTTCCGTTAACCGATGATGAGGTGAGGGTTATAAACTGCTCCTCTGCCTTGATTTTTACATAACTCTTTCCGCTGTTCTGTATCTTTTCCTCGGCGATGATGTTTGCTCTTTCAAGACCGTCAAGGAGATATTCGCGGTTAAGCTTAACGTATATATCGTTATCCTTGGGAATAATTCTGTTATAGTCGATATATTCCGAATCGATGGTTCTGGTGAAGAATACTATGTCTCCCGCGTCTATAACAGCGTGCTTCTTTGTAAGGTACACGCCAACGTTTCCGTCATTATCGGCAAGTATCTTAGACATCTCGGAAAGCGCGTGACCCGGGATAATAAGCGAATGCTTGTGATTTGAGTTTCCGAAATAATTAATATCGCATACGATGTCGCACTTGGAAAGCGTGTAGCTGTCGCAAGAAACGACCTCAAGCTTGTTTTCATTAAATGAGAAGAATGCTCCTCTGAGCATAGGACGGATATCCTGCTCGGCGATAGAATGAGAAACCTTGCCGATCATTTTACGAAGAACACTGCCGTTTATCTCGAAGCCTTGATCTGTGGTAAGCTCGGGAAGAACAGGGAATTCCTCGCTGTTCATTGCGAACATAGAGAACGAAGCCTTACCCGAGGATACCGTACAAGCAAGCTTGTCGTTTATATCGATAGTTATTTCCTGCTCGGGAAGAACCTTAACCGTTTGATAAAGACGCTGAGCGTTTACTATAAATTTTCCTTCTCTTTCAATTTCGGTAGGAGTGAAAACAGCTCTTATACCCTTATTCATATCATAAGTAGAGAGTCTTACGTTTCCGTCGTCGAGCGTTTCGATGAGCACGCCCTCGATTGAGGTGATCGTATTCTTATTGGAAACCGTTCCCATTGCGGGAGTAAGCTTATCCATAAGCGTTGATTTCAAAACTGTAAATTTCATATCTTGTTTCCTTTTCGCAAAAGTTTGATTTGGTCTCCTATCGGACTCGCTTCTCGCTCTCGAGAAGAACGTATTTATATATATTCGGTAGGAGTAATAGTAGTAGGGGGTGTTGAAAATGTGGAAAAGTCGGAAAAACTCAATAATATCAAGGCGTTTCGGACTTTATTTTTCCACTTTTTGTCCTCTTTTCTCGTCTTAGAATTTTTCTTGTTCTATTCCACCGCAATTCCATAGAAAATCAACGGCTTTTCAACCCGAAGTTTTCCTCTTTTACACATTTTTCGGTGGAAAAGACGGCAAAAATCAATTTCCCTTTATCTCTTTTATGATCTTTTTGATATCGCTATCGGTCTTGATCATTGTTTTTATATTAGTGTTGACTCTTTCGCAGGATGCCATGACCGTACTGTGATCGCGAGAGAATATGCTTCCTATTTCCTTAAACGACTTGTCGGTAAGCTTTCTTATTATGTATATTGAGATATGTCTGGCGTTTGCGACAGCGTCTGTCTTTTTCTTCGATTTAATTTCCTCGACCGAAACACCGTAGTATTTAGCGACCGTGGAGATTATTTTGTCGATAAGGATATCGACGGGAATATTACCGGGATCTATAACCGATATAACCTCGTCAATTGATTCCTTTGATACCTCTCTGCCCGTCATAGCGTTCATAGCGCCGAGCTTCTTTATAACACCCTCTATCTGACGGATATTCTCGTGAAGCCTGCTCGCCATATATTCTACGAGGTCGTTCGGTATCTTAAGACCTATCGACTCGGATTTTTTCTTTATAATTGCGGATCTGAGCTCTGCGCTCGGCGGCTGAATATCCGCTATAAGTCCTCCCTCAAATCTTGTGCGGAGTCTGTCCTCGAGAGGCTTTATTTCGTGAGGGGGTCTGTCCGAGGTGAGAATTATCTGCTTGTTTGATTCGTAAAGGTAAGAGAACGTATGGAAGAATTCCTCCTGCGTTGAGACCTTGCCCGCGATAAACTGAATATCGTCTATAAGAAGAACGTCTGCTCCGCGGTACTTTTCCTTAAACTCATGCGTAGACGAGGTTGAAATTGAGGATATAAGCTCGTTTAAGAAGTCCTCGCATTTTTTGTAGATTATCTTGAGCTTCGGATACTTCACTTTCATGTGGTTTATAACCGCGCAGAGAAGGTGAGTCTTTCCAAGTCCCGAGTTTCCGTGAATGAAGAGCGGGTTAAAATCGTTTGCGGGCGCGTTCGCTACCGCAAGACACGCCGCTTTCGCAAATTTATTTGAAGCGCCTTCTATAAAGCTTTCAAACGTATACTCGTCTAATATATTCTTCTTTTCCACAACGTTTGCCGAGGCGGAATCGTCAAGAAGAGCTTTTATTTTCTTTTCTCTGTCCTCGTTCTCGAGAGCCTCTTCCTTGGTGGGAATAAAATCAAGAGGATCAGCTTCGTTTTCTTTAGCTTGAAGCTCTTCCTTTGAAACGATTTTTATTTCAACCTCAAAGCCTATTATCTCGGCAAGAGATGATGATATAAGAGACAGATATTTACTTGTGAGAATTCTTTTTCTCAAATCGGTGGGTGTGGAGAAAACGGCTTCTTTTTCATCAAGCGACGTTAAAACAAAATCTCCGAACCAGAGCTTGAAAGTAGACGGCGCGGCGTTAAAATTAGATTCGATTATCGGCAGCATAGCGTCTACAATGCATTGTAA
>SVUD01000066.1 GCA_015063445.1 Oscillospiraceae bacterium | reverse complement strand
CTTAGAAGAGCATTCACGCAGTGATATAAATCCCTTTGGGATTTTCGATATGTTGCTAAAGCAACTCGATATGCCTACGGCTCGATATGTTCGCTTACGCAAACGTGATAAATTTCATTTCACGTAGAGCAGCGAATATGCTTAAACGTGAGAAGATAACCAAATAAAAACAAAAAACGGTAGAAGTACATTTTAGAACAATGTGCCTCTACCGTTATTTTTATCCACCGCTGCGATTACTGATTCTCGTTTGCGGTTTTTGAAATGTGCTTAAGATATGCGTTTATAAAGCCGTCTATTTCGCCGTCCATAACGGCATCAATGTTTCCGTCCTCATAGCCTGTTCTTGTATCCTTTGCAAGAGTGTAAGGCATAAATACGTAGCTTCGTATCTGGCTGCCCCATTCGATATTTGCCTTGTTGCCCTGAATGTCCTCAATTCTGTCGAGCTTTTCACGGAGCTTGATTTCCATGAGCTTGGCTTTGAGCATTTTGATAGCGGTTTCTTTGTTTTGAAGCTGACTTCTTTCGGTCTGGCAGCCGACAACTATACCCGTGGGTTTGTGAACGATTCTGATTGCGGAGTCGGTTTTGTTGATATGCTGACCGCCCGCGCCGCTCGAACGGTGCGCCGTGATTTCCATATCCTCATCCTTGATAACGATAGAATCATCGTCATCAAATTCGGGCATAACCTCAACAGAGGCAAACGAAGTATGGCGTCTGCCCGAAGCGTCGAACGGGGAAACTCGGACGAGTCTATGCACTCCGTTTTCACTCTTAAGGTATCCGTAAGCATTCATACCCTCAACCATTATAGTAGCGGATTTGATGCCTGCCTCGTCACCGTCAAGCCAGTCAACGAGCTTAACGTTAAAGCCGTGCTTCTCACCCCATCTCGTGTAAAGACGGTAGAGCATTGACGCCCAGTCCTGAGCCTCGGTACCGCCTGCTCCGGGGTGGAAGGAGAGAATTGCGTTATTCTTATCGTACTGTCCCGAGAGAAGAACCTCGATTCTTTTCTTTTCTGCCTCTTCTTCAATGTAAGCCGTCTCGGAAACGACCTCCTCGACGGAGTCCTCATCGTTAGCTTCTATAGCCATTTCGCAAAGGGTATAGGTGTCCTCGAGCTTCATAACGAGAGCCTCGTAGCTTTCAACCTTATCCTTGAGCTGTTTAATTTCCTGAAGCTTTTTTGAGGATTTTTCAGCGTCGTTCCAAAAATCCTGAACCATGGTTTCACGTTCAAGGTCCGCGGCGCGCTCCTTGGCTTCATCTATTCTTAATTGGTTTTTGAGCTCTGCGAGAACGTCCTCGAGAGCGACGAGCTTTCTTTTTGCTTCATCAAGAGCAACGATCATTAAAATATCTCCTCGTAATTAATGAGATTGGTATGGCGCGCGGCGCAAATCGTATGCGGCGCAACGCCCGTGAGTTCAACTGTTAAATTTTATCATAAATAATAGCATTTGTCAATAGCGAAAATACTAAATAGTGTTGACAAGTAAAAGGCTTTATGCTATACTTTACGTGTTAGTTTTACTCGCGCAAGCGAAAAGGAAAGGAATACAAAATGAAAGTAACTAAAGAAACACTTATCGGTGATATACTTGATTACAACGTAGAAACCGCAAGATTCTTCTTCGAGATCGGTATGCATTGTCTTGGCTGCCCTCATTCCAGAGGCGAGTCCATAGCCGATGCTTGTCAGGTTCACGGAACAGATGCCGACGCTCTCGTTGCTAAGATCAACGATTTTCTTGGCGAATAAGTGAAAGCGCCGATCAATAAAAGGCTTCTTGCTTGCTCCGAGCTTGTAAGAGATGGGGCTGTACTCGCGGACGTGGGTACTGACCACGCATATCTCCCGATCTATCTTCTCGAAAAGAGAAAGATAGACCGAGCGGTGCTATCGGATATAAATCAAGGTCCTTTGAATAAAGCCCGCGAGAATTCGGATAAAGCGGGCTTTATTGATAGAGTTGAATTAAAGCTTTGTAACGGAGCCGAAGAGCTTTCGGGACTTTGCGTAACAGACTATGCTATATGCGGTATGGGCGGTGAGCTTATAGCTGATATAATTTCACACGCACCGCACCTTAAGGACAAAAATATAAATCTTATTCTTCAGCCGATGTCAAAGCCCGAGGCGCTGAGAGAATACCTGTTTTCAAACGGGTTTGAAATCCTCACGGAGAGGTATGTAACCGACACGGGTAAGCACTATGTGTGTATTCTTGCTCGTTTTTCGGGAGTTAATACGCCTTTTTCTGACGTTGACGTGCATTTTGGCACCGATGCGGCTTTTAAAAATGCCGTTTCGCCCGAGCTTAAGGTTTATATGAATGAGAAGCTTAAATCGTTAACGCGTACTGTCGAGGGAAAGCGTGTCGGAGGAATTGACACGGAAAAGGAAACCTCGCTTCTTTCCGCTCTTACGGAAAGAATGAAAGAAATTGATACTGAGAGGGAATTAGTATGACCGTCAGAGAATTATATGAAATACTTTCGGATAGAATACCCGAGGATCTGCGTGAGGAATGGGATAACGACGGTATTATGTGCTGCGCGGACGATCTTGCGTCTGTCAACCGTGTTCTCGTAACGCTCGACGTCACTGAGGAGATCGTTGATTACGCGATAGATAACGGATTTGACCTTATCGTTTCGCATCATCCTCTTGTCTTTAAGCCCATAAGCTCAATAGATCCCGAGAACCACGTTGCAAGAAAGCTTATTAAGCTTATCAAGGCGGGCGTGTCGGTTATTTCCTTCCATACAAGAGCCGATAAGGTTCGCGGAGGAGTGAACGATTGCCTTGCGAGAATACTCGGACTTATGGACGTGGAGATGTTTGGAGATGATTGCCTCGGCAGAATAGGTCATCTTGAAAGAGAAACGAGTCTCGAGGAATTTGCGGAGCGTGTTAAATCCGCGCTCGGAATAGAAAAGGTTATAGTTTCCGATGCGTATAACCCCGTGTATAGCGTTGCGCTTGTAGGCGGTGACGGTAAGGGATATATCGGCGAGGCTATTGAAATGGGCGCCGATACGTATCTGTCCGGAAGAATAGGGTATAACACTATGGAAGAGGCTGCGGAAATGGGAATAAACCTTATTGAAGCAGGGCATTACGCAACCGAATTCCCGGTTACAAAATTCTTCTCAAATCTTCTTTTAAAAATTGATCCTAAGCTTACGGTTGAAATCGTCGGCTCGTATGTACTTAGAACAATATAACGTAAAAATGTAAACTTTTAATCTCAATATAACGCAAAAGCGACTGTGAACAATATGCTCACGGTCGCTTTTGCGTTATTTTTAAGATGATGTTTAAAGGAGTACTTTTTAAGAGTTCGTTGTAAAATGTATGTATATCCTAAGCGAGATACCACACATCTTCTTGCTCGTTCCACAACCATTTTGCCACGGAGCCGTCGGGCTTGAATCCCCAGAAGTCGTATTCTTCGGTTACGTCTTTCGAGGCTTCGGCGAAGTAATAACGCTTTGACGTATTCACTTCATCGTTATCCGAATCTGTTTCGATATCAAGCCAATTTTGATGAGTACCGTAATAATAAATTTCAACGTTGACGTTATCTTTCAAAGCACCGTTGCTGATTGAAGCCATTGCTTGAGGTATTATAAGTGTTCTGAGGTTGTCGCAATACGCAAATGCCTCGACACCTATGCTTTTGGATTCGGTAATAATAAAACCTTTGACCTCGGAGAAGCCGTAAAATTGATAATTTCCTATACTTTCGGTTGCGAATGAGATAGTTATTGTTTTCGTTTCAACGGAAGCGTAGCCGTTTGCGGCTGAATAAAAGTAAAAATCAACGTATTCATCAGAGCTTCTGTTTTTGTTGACGTGCATAGGATTGGATTCTGCGTTTTTAAACTCTATTCCGCACCAATCACAAACGTCTCCGCTGAAGTATACCGACCTGAGTGAATCGCATTTTTCAAACGCGGACTCGCCGAAAGCAAAGACTCTGCTTGTCAGAGTTACCTTCGTTAGCAACGGACAGTCGGAAAAAGCGTGATTTCCGATCTCGCGGCAGCTTTCAAGGATGCTGACCTCGTAAAGCGAGTCGCAGCTCTCGAACGCAGAGCTTCCGATTTTTGTTAAAGGCGAAGCTATTGATATTCTTACAATAGACGAGCATCCCGAGAATTGATAATCTCCAATTGCCGAAACGGAATCCGAAATAATTATTTCGGTTGGAACGTAATATTCACCTTCTGAATTTGTCAGGTGAAAGTTGTTGGTGAAACGCATGGGATTGGAATCCCGAGATTTTATCGATATACCGCACCAGTCGTTATAATCTCCGCCGTAATATATATTTCCAACGTTGACATCGGAATTAAATACCGAACCGATATTGCTTCCGATAGAAGTGATACTTTTTGGAATTACAAGCTCCGTGATACCTTCAAAGCCCTCAAAGGCGTAGTCGGATATTGTATCGACGGTGTCAGGCAGAACGATTCTTTTTGCGTTGTGATAATTGCCGTAGCTATCGCGGATATAGAAATTTTCGGCATAGTTCATAGGATTTGCGCCTTTGCCAAAGCTTATCTTACACCAGCTCTCCCAGTCTCCCTCGTAGTAAACGTCCTTTAATGAGGAACATCCGAGAAACGCGTCGGCTTCTATGTATTCAACCGAGTCGGGAATTGTTATAGACTTAAGCCTGTCGTTGTCCTTGAAGGATTTTATACCCTTTACGATTTTTCCAAAAAGAGCTTTGTCCGGTCCCGTGTAAAGCTCGTGAACGGCAACCGATTCTTCGTTTGCGCTATAACTTACCGACAGTCCGTACGCCTCCTCGGAATAGATGAGGTTTTCAAGCGTATAATGACAGACGGTACATTCTTCATCGACAAAATTATGCGCCTGTGCGAGCGACGTGTCCGAGGTCTCGCAGACGTCACAAAGCGGGTAATGAGCCTCGGATGAGTACGTATAGCTGTCCGTATAGGTATGGGGAAGCGTGTAATTCACCTTGAACTTGAATTTTCGCATACTGTCTGCGGTATGGTCGTATATATCGGTGTTCAGAACGTAATAGACGGATATAGCGGTGTGGCAGCTTGCGTCTTCCTTGCCGTCAATGAATTCAATTGTGTAGTTTGTTTCATTCAATGGCGGGATAGAGAGCGTTTCGCTATGTCCGTTTTGGCAATGACGTATCAGCATACCCGTTTCATCATAAGTTGGCTCTATTGACGCCATCCAGGCGCTGAAGGTGTGTCCGAGAGCGGAAGTCATATCCGTTTTGGAAACCTTTCCGCAAATACAGGTGCGAAGCGTGTATCCGCCTTTATCGCAGGTTGGGAGAATGATCTCTGAGGCTGCATTATAGCTGCAAACGTGTCTGTCGTCGTTTGGAGATTGGTTGCCACTCTCGGAGCTTTGCGAGTTGGAGTTGGCATCCATATTGTCCGCTTTGTCCCTTTTGCAGGATGTAGCGACAATTAAAATACAAAAGGTTAAAATAAAAAGAAATACGTTTTTCATTTTATCGTCCTTGTTGAAATATCTATAGAAGTATTATACAACCTTTATATGTAAAAATCAATACTCTGTTTTCATTAAAATAAAAGAGAACAACAGGTTGCCGAAACGCAGAACCCGTTGCCCTCATAATGCCTCTTGTACCGTATAGGAAAAATCAAAAGCGTTAAAGCTTAAACGCTTCGTCAAGTATTTCTTTCGTGCGCTCGGTAGGTAGTTGCAGCGGTAAACGTACGTCGGATTTGCAATATCCGAGCCTATGCATAACGTATTTTATAGGTGTTGGGTTCGTTTCCGAGAAAAGAGCGCGGATTCGTTTTAAAGACTTTTTTTGTAAGCTTAGGGATAATGCGTCATCACCTCTCCAAAAGGCGTTTGTTATAGATAAAACTTCACACGGATAGGCGTTTGAAAGCACTGAAATCACACCCATGCCGCCAAGTGAGAGGGAAGTGTATATCTGCGTGTCGTTGCCGGCGTAAAGAGTGAGCCTATCTGAGAGTGTTGTAAGCTCAATAAGTCTGTCCGAGGAATCGGACGCCTCTTTTATAGCGCAAATATTTTCTTCTTCAGAAAGCGTACGTATAGTGTTAATGGATAGATTTACGCCTGTTCTTGATGGCACATTGTAAAGTATTATTGGCAAATTCGTGCTATTTGATATTTGTTGGTAGTGAGAAACAAGTCCGCTCTCTGTTCCTTTGTTGTAATAAGGAGTAACGGATAAGACGGCGTCCGCGCCTATCTTCTCGGCTCGTCTTGTGTATTTTATCGCCTTTTTGGTATCGTTGCTTCCCGTTCCGAAAATCAATGGAACCCGTCGGTTGATTACCTCGGCCGCAAAAGAATAAAGCTTATCCCTTTCATAATCCGAAAGCGTGGCTGCTTCTCCTGTGGTTCCGCCTACAACGAGAGCATCTATACCGGAGTCAATTTGGAATTCTATTATATCCTTAAGAGCGGAAAAATCGATTCTGCCGCTTTTGAATGGGGTGATTAAAGCCGTTGCCACTCCCGAAAATATAGGTTTCTTTTTCATATAAATCTTCATAACCTCTTGAAAAAAATGAGAGTGTAGTGTATAATATACACGCTAATATTTTATGCAAAAATAACGTGTGTGTGAAAAAGGAAAAGACGTGGAAATCAAAAAGACCGAAATCGTTAACGAAAGAATTGCGACCAACCTCAAGACGTCGGATTTTTATTATGACTTACCCGAAGAGCTTATTGCTCAGTTTCCAACTGCTGAGCGAGATATGTGTCGCCTTATGGTTATTGACCGAAATAGCAAGACAGTTACTCACAAGGTTTTCAGAGATATAATAGATTACCTCAATCCCGAGGATATGCTTGTCGTAAATTCCTCAAAGGTTATTCCTGCCCGATTGCTCGGAAAAACAGATAAAACAGGCTCGGATATGGAGCTTTTGCTTCTTCGCTCTCTTGATAGCGGTGAATGGGAAACCCTCGTCAGACCCGGAAAAAGAGCTAAGATTGGCGCAAGCTTCTCGTTTGGCGGAATATTAAAGGCTACCGTCACGGATATAGTGGACGGCGGAAACAGAACCGTAGCCTTCTCTTACGATACGGAAAAATACAAGAACATATACGAGGTGCTCGACGAGGTTGGAAATATGCCTCTTCCGCCTTACATAACGAAAAAACTCGAAAATAAGGACGATTACCAAACCGTATATGCCAAGACCGAGGGCTCTGCGGCAGCCCCTACGGCAGGACTTCACTTTACCGATGAGCTTATTGAAAGAATAAAAGCTAAGGGCGTTGGATACGGTGAGGTAACTCTCCACGTCGGACTCGGTACTTTCAGGCCCGTAAAGGTCGATAAAATAGAAGACCACCTTATGCACGGAGAGTATTTCTTCGTTACCGACGAGGTTGCAAACGAAATTAACAGAAGACGTGCGGCAGGCGGAAGAATAATAGCCGTTGGAACTACCTCTTGCCGTGTTCTTGAAAGCGCATCCGATGAAAACGGAATCGTTCATCCAATGAGTGCTGAAACAGGAATATTCATTTATCCCGGCTATAAGTTCAAAGCGACCGACGCCTTGATAACAAACTTCCATCTCCCCGAAAGCACCCTCCTAATGCTCGTCTCAGCCTTGGCGGACAAAGAGACTATTATGGGGGCTTATGAAAAAGCGGTAGAGGAAAAGTATAGGTTTTTCTCTTTCGGCGATGCGATGTTGATCGTATAAACTCCGCAATACTGCGTTAAAGCGTCGACTTGTCGCCCTCGACGTAGGTATCTACGCCGTCGGGCTTCGCGCTTGCTTTGCCTTGTCTTGCGAATTTTCTACTTCTCAACGAGTTGATTGTATAAACTCCGTAATACTGCGTTAAAGCGTCGACTTGTCGCCCTCGACGTAGGTATCTACGCCGTCGGGCTTCGCGCTTGCTTTGCCTTGTCTTGCGAATTTTCTACTTCTCAACGAGTTGATTGTATAAACCGTCAATTGCTTCGTTGT
>SVUD01000065.1 GCA_015063445.1 Oscillospiraceae bacterium | reverse complement strand
CCACCGAAGGAAAGCCTGTTTACTGCAGCGCATGCTTCGCAGCTAAGAGAGAAGCTCAGGAGTAATCTCTTAAAGCCATGCCCCGCGCGTGCTATATAATAAGTATGCTTTGCGTCTTAGTAGTTTTGTCGCGGCGGCTCAGAAAAAACACGGGAATGATTTTGCCATTCCCGTGTTTTTCTTTTGTGAGCGGAATTTTGATATTCTGAAGTTTTTGCAAAGTGAATTTTTGGCAACGTTTGTGTTTACGCAAGAGTAGAAATTTAAAAGCTTATCTGCGAGAAATATCTATATTTCTTATCGAAAAACGCAAGTAAATGTAATCTTTTGTTTGTATTTTGCATACAAAGAAATGATTTTTTTTAAAATATCTCTCAAAAAAATTCTTCGAAAAATGCGCGCCATTTAGGTATGATAACAGAGACCGTCTCCCTTTTTTGAATCGGGACGGCTTTTTGCTTTTTTGGGGTGCCTCGAAAAACGAAGTACCTATCCGTGTTAAAAAATGAATCTGCCGTAATCAAAGGAGGTGGAATAGAGAAAAGTCTGGAAAATTCCAACTTTCTCCAATGTTATTATATAAAATTAAAAATATATAAAATTTTTAAAAGTATACTGTACAAATCGAAAAAAATGTGCTATACTTATACTGTAAAATCATACGCATTACAAAAAGGGACTTAAAAATGGACTACAGAAACGTTAAAAAGTCTGATGGCAACGGATATAATTTTCCAAAGAAAAGCGAATATAACTTTAAAAGAAACGGCGGATACAAGTCTTCTAAAGAAAACGGCAGAGGTGTCAACAATTACGAAAAAGAAGACAATCTCGAGGTAAGAGAAGGACTTGCGGTCGGAAGAAATGCCGTCAAAGAGCTGCTTGCCGATGGACGTGACGTGGAAAAAATATACGTTCAGAAGGGCGAGCGTGAGGGCTCTATAAACGTTCTTATCGGTATTGCCTCCGAGAGAAAAATACCGATTGTTGAGCTCGATAAGCAGAAAATGGACAGGATGTGCGCAAACGCGCGTCACCAGGGAATTATAGCTCTTGCCTCCGAGCAGAATTATTCGACTATCGATGAGATATTTGAATACGCTGAGGAAAAGGGCGAACCTCCGTTTATAGTATTGCTTGACGGAGTAGAGGATCCTCATAATCTTGGGGCGATTATCAGAAGCGCGGAGTGTATGGGCGCGCACGGAATAATTATTCCAAAGCGCAGAGCGGTAGGCTTAACTCCCACCGTTGCGAAGGCATCTGCGGGCGCAATAATGCATATGCGTATAGCTAAAGTCACAAATCTTTCTCAGACTATAGACGAGCTTAAAGAGCGAGGAGTGTGGTTTTATGCCGCGGATATGGACGGTGAGTCTATATACGAAACCAATCTTACCGGAGCTGTGGGCATAGTGCTCGGCAGCGAAGGAGACGGCATATCGAGATTGGTTAAGGAAAAATGCGATTTTGTAATTTCCGTTCCTATGTACGGAAAGGTTAATTCTATGAATGTTTCTTGCGCGGCTGCGGTGGTTCTTTCGGTGGCTGCGAATCAAAGACGGAAGGGAGGCGCGGTAGATGGATGAAAAAAGAGAAAACGTGAGAGATCTTTTTGAAAAAATGAATATTGATCCTTCGGCGGCAAACGTCAGTAAAAACGAAGACGGATCTATTGAATTCCAGTTTGACGCGCCGATACCCAAAACAGGACTTGTCTTTGAAAATACGGATGATGCCGAAGCAGCGGAGCCCGAGCTTGAGTTTTCCGTATTTGATATGGCAAACGAAGAGCCGGTAGCTGACGTTTCCGCTACCGCAGACGCTATAGATGAGATCGAAGATGACGGAGAGTTTATAATTCCCGACGTATTTGATATTGCCGAGCAGTCGGAGGGGCTGGAGAAAATGCCATCTGACGAGTATGTTTCTACCATTTGGAAGGCATACGTGCCGAGATTTACCGAGGTTACGGAAAACAATTACGCCGTCGAGGAAAAGAAGAAAACCGTAGTTAATGAGCGCGTGGATGAATATGAAAATATAAACGATCATTCGTACGGAAATATCTCTCAGATAACGGTTACCAAAAGAAAAACGGGTGAGGATCATTTTGACGTTAACGATCCCACGGCGGAAATAAAAAGCAACGTTCCGGATGCTATCGTTGTTAAGGTCAACGGAATAAAGGGCACCAATAAGGAAAATTTAAACGTATTCAAGTTTTCCGATAATGCTAATCAGTCCAAGGAAGAGCCCGCCGCCGAAATTGACAGCGAAGAAAAGGAGCGCGGTGAAATAACCGAGCTTACGGGACGTGAATGGGAAGACGTTCATAAGAAGGAGGAAGAGCCCTCTATTATCAGTATGGTAGAGGAGGAAATCGCTCCCCGTGCCGAGTATATCGGCAAAAATGCAAAATATACCGATCTCGTGAGGGAGGAAAAGGAAGAGTTCGTAGTTCACAGCGAAATAGCGGGAGAAAGGGTTGTTCCCGAGGGCTATAACGCAAAAGAAAAGGTGAACGCGAGCGATATGAGCGAATATAATTCGTTCTCAATGCGAGAGGCGTTCAAGGATAGATTTCTTGACCTTATAATGTCCGTAAAAATCAGATTTACTGTTGCGATTCTTCTTGGAATTGTGACGGTTTTGTTTGACATCTTCGAGCGCAGAATTTGCTTCTACTTTGGAATAGGACTCAATTTTGGCGCGCCTGCGGTAATAGATGCGTGCCTTATTGCGAGCGTGTTCCTCTTAACCTTGCCGGAGACCGGCAGGGCGCTGAAGCACCTGATTTTCGGAAGCATCACACCAGAGCTTTCGAGCGCTATCGTGGGAATAACCATATTTGCGTACGAAATTTCGATGGCTATAATAGCGCCTATCGGAGGCGGGTATCCGCTTTTGGCTTCGGTGTATGTAATAATGGCGATCAATAGCATTTATGCAACCTATTCTTTACATAATGCGAGTTTTATGGCGTTTAAGCTCGTATCGGAAAAAGGAAACAAGTATGTGCTTGATAAGCCGCTGACGCGCAATCTCGAGCTCGAAAACATAGCTCTTGACGGTCTTGTGGACGAATACAGATCCAGATGCGCAAGAGTTTTTTCAACTCCCTTCGTATCGGGATTCTATTCCAACGCGTATAGAAGAACCGAGAAATCCAGGAGTAATCTCATTATTCTTGCGATAAGCTTTGGAATTGCCCTTGTTAGCGGTACGGTTATGTTCTTTGTGCCCTCCGGA
This sequence comes from Oscillospiraceae bacterium, assembly GCA_015063445.1. Next base: position 4,828 of record SVUD01000065.1, on the reverse strand, counting down.
GGTCCTGTAAGCGCGCTTTCCGCCTTTGCGCTTACTGTTTCGCTTTCCATGCCCGCCTTTACAATTCTTTCGCATAAGCTGCCTTATGCGGATGCAGAGCGTGAGGCGATAAATTCAGATAGCGCGATAATAGGCGAGGCAGCGCTTGTGGACTATTCAGACGTTGACGTAGTAACGTTTGAGGATACCGAGGTGTTCGGTCCCGATGACGTAACCTTCAAGAGCGCAAGTGACAGAAGGAATGATTATCAGGATACTATGAGAAAAATGGCGTCGTTATTTGCGGCCGTAGGCGGACCCTTGTGCAGAGTGTTCGAAAATGCTCTCAATAAAAAATACGCTCCCGCAAAAGACGTTGCGATTGAAGACGACGGTGTTTCGGGTATAGTTGAGGGTGAACGTGTTATGGCGGGAACCGCGCGTTATATGAAGCGCCATAATGTAAAAATCCCAACCACCAACGATATAAAGGTTGGCAGCACAAGAGTTATATACGCAGCCTCAAACGGAGAATTCTTCGCAACGTATACCGTTCACTATTCATTCTCCGAGGAGTTTGCGCTTCTTCTCTCCTCAATGAGAGAAAAGGGTATTGTTCCACTCGTCTACACGAGAGACTTTAACATAAACAATGAATTTATGCGTATACTCACGGGCGGCAGCGACGTTATCAGAGTTATGAGAAAGTACACCGCTATAAAAGAACCCGAGGTTTACAGCAGAATAAATTCGTCAATGGTTATAAAGGGCGAAAAGACCTCTGCGATAAATCTCATTCTTACAGCCAAGAAGTACATTCACTTCCAGTCGGTAATAGCCGTAACCGAGCTTTCGGCTGCTGCTGCGGGAGCGGGACTTGCCGTAATGATAGCGTTTACCAATATGATATCAAGCTTGCCTACCGTTTTACTTTCGTTATGGCAGATTTGCTGGAGTATCGCTCTTGCGATAAGCAGCAGAAGATGCTTTAAGATACGCAAAAAGGATAAAAACAATGCAGACGAATAAAGATATTTCCTCCGTTCTCAAATCGGTTTCGAAGCCGGGAAGATACATCGGAGGTGAGTACAACAGTATTATAAAAAACAAGGACGAGATCGATTGCCGCTTTGCCTTTGTTTTTCCCGATACGTATGAGATCGGTATGTCAAACCTCGGTGTCAGAATACTCTATGATGTCTTGAATAAGGAAAAGGATATCTGGTGCGAACGTGTTTACGCTCCTTGGCCGGATATGATAGAAAAAATGCGCGAATACGGCATACCTCTTTCCGCGGTTGAAAGCGGCGATCCCGTTTCGAGCTTTGATCTCGTTGGATTTTCCTTGCAGTACGAGCTTTGCTATACCACCTCCGTGGCAATGCTTAAGCTTGCGGGTATTCCGATATACTCGAGGGATAGATCCGAAAATGATCCAATAATAATTGCGGGCGGTCCGTGTGTTTACAATGCGGAGCCGATTGCCGATTTCTTTGACCTCATCAACGTAGGAGAGGGAGAAGAGGTCCTTGTGGAAATTTCACGTCTCTACATAGATATGAAAAAGGACGGAAGCTATACGAGAAGCGAATTCTTAAAGCGAGCCTCCGCCATAGAGGGCGTTTACATTCCCTCGTTCTACGACATTGCTTACAACGATGACGGAACTATTAAAAGCGTTACCCCGAATGTGCCGGGCGCTCCTATGAAGATCAAAAAGCGTATCATTGCCGATCTTGATAAGGTTTCCTATCCCGAGAAGCTTGTTATGCCTTACGTTGAAACCGTTCACGACAGAATAGTTTTAGAGGTTTACAGAGGCTGTATACGCGGCTGCAGATTCTGCCAGGCGGGAATGGTATACCGTCCTATCCGTGAAAAATCTCCCGAAACACTCTGTAAGCTTGCCAAGTGTCTTTACGAGAACACAGGATACGAGGAAATCTCCTTGATATCTCTTTCCATAAGCGATTATTCGAAGCTGCGTGAGTTAACGGACGGTCTTCTTGAATGGACAGACGATGCTCACGTAAGCCTCTCATTGCCCTCGCTCAGACTCGATAGCTTCTCCGAGGAGCTTATGAAGAAAATTTCGAGCGTGAGAACGGGTGGACTCACCTTCGCCCCCGAAGCGGGCACGCAAAGACTTCGTGACGTTATCAATAAAAACGTTACCGAGGAGGACCTTAAACGCGCCGTTGGAATAGCGCTTAAGGGCGGAAAAAATAGTGTCAAGCTTTATTTTATGAGCGGACTTCCTACCGAAACCGATGAGGATATAGTCGGAATAGCGAATACGGGAAAAACTGTTGTAGAGTGTTATTTTGCTATCCCCAAGCCCGAGCGCCCTCAGGGCGGAATAAGCGTGACGATAAGTGTTTCGTGCTTTATTCCGAAGCCCTTCACTCCGTTCCAGTGGGAAAAGCAGGATAGCCTTGATGATCTCGAGCGTAAGCAGAAGCTTTTGCGTGAGTCAATCACGGATAGAAGAATAAGATATACATACCACGATGCAAAGGTATCGAGAGTTGAGGGGGTTCTCGCAAGGGGAGACAGACGTCTTGCAAAGGCTATTGAGATTGCCGTTAACGACGGAGCGATATTCGATGCTTGGGACGAGTATTTCGATTACGACCGTTGGATGAGCTCGTTTGAAAAAGCGGGCGTTGATCCCGATTTCTACACCACAAGAGGATATTCCACCGATGAGATTCTTCCGTGGGATATAATTGACGCGGGCGTTACTAAGGAATATCTGCTTCGTGAAAGAAATAAAGCGTATGAGGGAAAAACCACTCCTTCGTGCGCGGAGCATTGTAACGGATGCGGCGCGAATAAGCTTGGAGGAAAGAACGTATGGTGCAAGTAAATAATACTCCAATCACACTCCGTGTTAAGTTTTGCAAGGTTGGAAGCCTGCAATATATATCGCATCTTGACCTCGTCAGAACTATGATGAAGGTCATTGTAAGAGCAAAGCTCCCGCTTTGGTATACCGAGGGCTTTAACCCTAAGCCAAAGCTCACATTTGCTGCTCCGCTTTCGATAGGAACGGAAAGCGTGTGCGAATTTATGGACATTCGCTTAACCGAAAAAATACGTCCCGAGGATGCGATAAATGCCTTGAATGCAAATATGACTTTACAAATGCAGGCGATTGAGGCTTATTACCCGGAAAACAAAATGACAGCTCTCCGTTGGCTTTCGTATGAAATTTCTATAAACACCGCAGGCGCTGACGAAGCTTTAGCCGCAAAATGCAAGGCGGCTCTTTCCGAAGATTCCCTGCCTATTCTTAAAAAGACCAAAAGCGGTGAGACTACGGTTGATATCAAGCCGCTCGTCAAGAGCGCGGATGTGAAGCTTGACGGCGGAAAAATCCGAATAAATTGTGTTCTTTCAGCTGATGCGTCTGCGTTTCTCAACCCCGAATATATCGTTAAGGTTTTAAAGGAAAAATGCGGAATTCTTTCGTCGGGAGATCTCGTTGCTGAAAACTATAGCATTATGAGAACGAACGCATACCGAGAGGATATGACCGAGTTCAGATAATTAAAAAATACTGTCGGCATTTATGCCGGAAAGCCGTTTTAGGTGAGAAAGCGCGCCTATCAAACGGCTTTTTGCTATTATGAGGCTTTCCTCGTCCTCGGCTTCTATTGAGCCGATTATTTCATTGAATTCACGTTCTATATTAGTAAGATCCTCATGACTCACCGTTAATCCGATATAACGTTGCTTTTTCATATAGTCCTCAAAAATTTCTGAATATATCTCATAGCTTTCAAGATTGGACGGCGCATTTTCGAGTCTTTCCGTGATTTTTTGTATACTGTTTGAAACTAAAATCGAGTTTAATATTACGGTGACCAATACCGTTATCAGTACCGCGAGAGAAATGGCGGCGGCTTTCATTGTTTTTCTTCCTTTAATATTATATTTACTGTACCGTCATCGTCGAGCGTCATCAAAAAAACGTCTCCTTCACTGATATTGCCGAGCTGCTTTTTTAACCATTTTTCGTCAAGCCCTCTTTTTTTGATGAGGTCGTATACGGGTTCTCCGTCGCTTATCACGATATGGCTTATAGCCGAATCTTTTTTAATAACCGAAATTTTTCCGTTCGCCTCGAGAATACAGTATTCTATATCGGATATTCGCCCGGCTCCGTTTTGTCTTATGGCGGCAAAGAATTCTTCTATTGAAATTCTGTTGTCCGCAAACGCCTTTTGATTTATTTTGCCGTTCTTGATTAAATAGGTCGCGCTGCCGTCAATAATTTTCTTTAAGGCTTGGGATTTGTTTTTTATAAAAGATATTATTATTTCGCAGGAAACAATAAAAATAACGGGTATTATAGCATTCATAAGAGGTATATCCGGATCATCTATCGGAATGGAGCATATTTCGGAAACGAGCAGTGTCGTAACAAGCTCTCCAACCTCAAGCTCTCCTATCTCCCTTTTTCCCATAACCTTCATGCAGATAGATAAAACGGCAAAAATTATAGCTGTTCTGAAAAATATAGATGTCATATAAATCTCCGTATATCTTTTCTTTTATTGTTTGTATTTTGTATGAATTTAATGTCGGTATTCAAAGATAAACAAGAAAAATCAAAAAAATCGAAAAAAATTCAAAAATGGGGTTGACAAATTAATATTTGTGTGATAGAATAATAAAGCACATTTGCGGAAGGACAACTTCTGCTCTCAAATATGTGCAGATTAATACGAAGTATTAGTCGCTTGATCATTGAAAATTGAACAACAAAGAAATTTCTGAATTGCACTGAAAAGTGCGAAGGAATCTCGTTAAAGAACTTTGAAAAACTCATTACAAAGTAAAA
>SVUD01000064.1 GCA_015063445.1 Oscillospiraceae bacterium | reverse complement strand
AGCAAGGGGCGTGTTCCGTCAGCTCTTGTGAGTCCCTCAATTGCGGCCTCCATCATTCTGCCCGTACCTGCTGCATGAAGATTCGTCATATCAACGTCGAGCCTTGAAAGAACCGCCATTGATTTTTTAACTGTGTTGGGGATATCGTGAAGCTTAAGGTCAAGGAATATTTTGTGACCTCTCTTCTTTATCTCACGAACGATAGAAGGTCCTTCCGCATAGTAAAGCTCCATACCGATTTTTACGAAGGGCTTCTTTCCTGTGAATTTATCAAGAAATGCGAAAGTTTTTTCAGCGCTGTCAAAATCACACGCGATTATAACGTCTTTTCCCATTTTAATCTCCTTAATCTTTAACGCCACCGATTATTTCGGAAAGCGAATTTATGCCGTATTTCTCGCAAACGTGGGGTAAGTCCTCAATAATTTTCTTGCAAACGTAGGGGTCTGTGAGATTAGCCGCTCCTACCTCGACTGCCGTAGCGCCCGCAAGCATAAGCTCTATCACGTCCTCAGCGGTGCTGACGCCGCCCATTCCGATAACGGGTATCTTTACAGCGTGAGCCACCTGATACACCATTCTTACTGCAACGGGGAAGATAGCTGGACCGGAAAAACCGCCCATCTTGTTAGCGATTATCGGCTTCCTGTTTGAGAGATTTATTCTCATACCTAAAAGTGTGTTTATAAGGCTTATACCGTCTGCGCCCGCAGCCTCGCAAGCCTTAGCGATTGCAACAATGTCGGTTACGTTTGGGGAGAGCTTAATAAACACGGGCTTGGTGGTAACAGCTTTAACAGCGCGAGTCACCTCCGCAGCCGCCTCGGGAGAGGTACCGAAGCTCATTCCGCCTCCGTGAACGTTGGGGCAGCTTACGTTTACCTCGAACCAGCCTATTTCATCGCACTTGTCGAGCATCTTGCAGGTGTATGCGTAGTCCTCAACCGAGAAGCCGCTGACGTTTGCCATAACTTTTTTACTAAAGCACCTTTTGAGCTTGGGCAGCTCCTCGGAAATGACCTTTTCAACACCGGGATTCTGAAGTCCGACGGCGTTTATCATACCCTCTCTGCATTCCGCTATTCTCGGCGTAGGGTTTCCGAATCTGGGCTCCTTTGTCGTACCCTTAAAGGAAAACGTTCCTAAAATGTTTATATCGTACAGCTCGGCAAATTCATAGCCGTATCCAAACGTTCCGCTTGCGGGAATTATAGGGTTGTCCATTTCAATTCCGGCAAGATTTACCTTTAAATCTACCATATAATGTCCTCCTTTTTAAGCACGGGTCCCTCTTTGCAGATACGCTTATTGCCGCTCACTGTTTTGCAGGAGCAACCCATACAAGCGCCAAATCCGCAGCCCATACGCTCTTCAAAGCTCATCTCGCCGCTTGTGGGCGATGCGTTGTACAGAGCCTTAAGCATAGGCTCGGGTCCGCAGGAGTAAAAATAAGTATAATCAATATCCTTCATAGCATCGGTAACAAAGCCCTTTACGCCACGAGAACCGTCGACGGTTGTAACGATGGTTTTTGCGCCGATTTTTGTAAACTCTTCTTCCCAAAATACTTCGCTTTTGGTGTTAAATCCGAGAATTACGGTTACTGTTTTGCCTTTCTTTAAAAGCTCCTTTGCAAGCTTATAAAGAGGGGGAACACCAACGCCGCCTCCAACGAGAAGGGGCTTGTCTCCGCTTTTTGAGAGGTCGTAGCCGTTTCCAAGTCCCGTGAGAATATCGAGCTTTTCACCTGTGGTGAGCGAGCTCATATATTCCGTGCCCTTACCGACCACCTTATAAATGAGAGTAAGAATTCCGTCCTCGGAGTCGCAAACCGATATCGGACGGCGCAAGAAGAAGCCGTCAAGCTTGAGGTTTACGAACTGACCTGAGGCGGTTATATCCGAGATATCACCCGAAAGGCGCATAAGATATACGCTTTTCGTAAGAGGGCGATTCTCAATGATTTCAAATAAGGATTGCTTCATTGCACACCTCCGATTTATGCGTCGATAGTGGAAATACGAAGCGTCGTTTCATCAAGAACGTCAAGGAGAACCTTAACCGTGTCAAGAGAAGTAAATATAGTAACGTTGCTTTCTGTCGCTGCCTTTCTGATGAAGTAGCCGTCGGAATTTATTCCGCCCGTACCTATTCCGCTTGTGTTGATAACGTAAGCGATGTGTCCCTGACGTATGGAATCGCAGATTTCATTGCTGCCCTCGCCAAGCTTACGGAGAACGTGCGTTCTGATTCCGTTTTCCTTAAGGAATTTAGCTGTACCCTCGGTTGCCTCAATGTTGAAGCCGAGGTCATAGAAGCGGCGGATAAGAGGAAGAGCCTCTTCCTTATCTCTGTCAGCGATGGTTGCGAATATCGTTCCGTAGTTCTGAAGGTGCATGCCCGAAGCTTGAAGAGCCTTGTAAAGCGCGCGGTTAAGCTTGTCGTCGTATCCGATAGCCTCGCCCGTGGACTTCATTTCGGGAGAAAGGTAAGCGTCAAGACCTCTGATCTTGTTGAACGAGAATACAGGAACCTTTACGTACCATCTCTTCTTTTCCTCGGGGTAAATGTCGAATATACCCTGTTCCTTCAAGGACTTGCCGAGAATAACCTCGGTTGCTATATCCGCAAGGCTGTATCCCGTTGCTTTCGAAAGGAAGGGAACGGTTCGCGAGGAACGGGGGTTAACCTCAATGATAAAGACCTTGTCGTCCTTGTCAACGATGAACTGAATGTTGTAAAGTCCCTTTATGCCGATTCCGATACCGAGCTTCTTCGCATATTGAAGAATAGTGCCCTTTACCTTGTTCGAGATACTGAAGGTGGGGTAAACGCTTATCGAGTCACCCGAATGAATACCCGTTCTTTCAACGAGCTCCATAATTCCGGGAACAAATACGTCGCGTCCGTCGCATATTGCGTCTATCTCAACTTCCTTACCGGTGATATATTTGTCTACGAGAACGGGCTTGTCCTCGTCGATTTCAACTGCTGTTTTGAGGTAGTGTCTTAACTGCTCCTCGCAGGAAACTATCTGCATCGCGCGTCCGCCGAGAACGAAGCTGGGACGAACGAGAACGGGATATCCTATCTTTGCGGCTGCGGCAACGCCGTCCTCAATTTTTGTAACCGCTTTACCCTCGGGCTGAGGAATTTCGAGCTCCTTCAAAAGCTTTTCAAACAGATCTCTGTTTTCCGCCTTGTCGATAGCGTCGCAGTCGGTTCCGATTATTTTAACGCCTCTGTGCATAAGCGGATCCGCAAGGTTGATAGCCGTCTGGCCGCCGAGAGAAGCAACAACGCCCTCGGGATTCTCGAAGTCTATAATATTCATTACGTCCTCGGGAGTGAGAGGCTCGAAGTAGAGCTTGTCAGCGGTTGTATAGTCTGTAGAAACTGTTTCGGGGTTATTGTTTATAATGATCGATTCGTATCCGGATTTCTTTATCGTTGTAACCGCATGAACCGTGGAGTAGTCAAACTCAACGCCCTGACCGATACGTATAGGACCTGCTCCGAGAACAACGACCTTGTTTTTCTTTGTGAGGATAGAATCATTGTTGCCCATATAAGACGAGTAGAAGTAGGGAATATACGCTCCGCTGTGAAGGGTGTCAACCATTCTGAACTGAGGCTTGATACCGTTTTCACGGCGCATATTGAATATCTCAATTTCCTTAACTCCCCAGAGCTTTGCGATAAACGGGTCGGAGAAGCCGATTTCCTTTGCCGCCTTGAGAGTCTTAACGTCACGGTTTTCTTTGACCACCTTCTCCATATCAACGATGGACTTGAAGCTTTCGAGGAACATAGGAGTTATCATCGTAATCTCGTGAAGCTTTTCGAGAGTGATTCCTCGGCGGATAAGCTCTGTAACCGCGAAGAGCGTGTCGGATTTGAAGTCTTTAATATAATCGAATATTTCGTCGTTGCTCATAGAGTCGAACTTTGAAAGATAGAGATGATTCGCTCCGATTTCGAGCGAACGAACCGATTTAAGTATACATTCCGTGAGAGTCGAGCCGATGCCCATAACCTCACCCGTAGCCTTCATCTGAGTGCCGAGAACGTTTGAAGCCGATGTGAATTTATCGAAGGGGAATCTCGGGAACTTTGCTACGATATAGTCAAGCTTTGGCTCGTGGATTGCCGTCGTACCCGCAACCTCGATCTCGTCAAGAGTCATACCAACTGCGATTTTTGCCGTAACTCTTGCGATAGGGAATCCGCTCGCCTTTGAAGCAAGAGCAGAGGAACGTGAAACTCTCGGGTTAACCTCAATGAGATAATATTCGCTCGTATAGGGGTTTAATGCAAACTGAACATTACATCCGCCCTCAATTTTTAGTTCCTTAATGATCTTGATTGCCGAATCGTTAAGCATTTTGAGATCGTGATCGTTGAGCGAAAGTATGGGAGCGACAACGGCGGAGTCACCCGTATGAACACCAACGGGGTCGATATTTTCCATACCGCATATCGTGATTGCGTTATCGTTAGAGTCACGCATTACCTCGAACTCGATTTCCTTGTATCCCTTAACGCTCTTTTCAATAAGAACCTGATGCACAGGAGAGAGCGCAAAGCCGTTCATACCGATTTCAACAAGCTCCTTCTCGTCGGACGCGAATCCGCCGCCCGTACCGCCGAGAGTGAAGGCGGGGCGGAGAACTACGGGATAACCGATTCTCTTAGCGGCTTCCTTTGCCTCTTCGATGCTATATGTTATTTCGGAAGGAATCGTAGGCTCGCCAATTGATTGACAAAGCTCCTTAAAGAGCTCTCTGTCCTCGGCACGCTCAATTGATTCACTGCTCGTTCCGAGAAGCTCAACGTGGCATTCCTTGAGAACGCCCTTCTTTTCGAGCTGCATAGCGAGGTTAAGACCTGTCTGACCGCCTATTCCGGGGAGAATAGCGTCGGGGCGCTCATAACGAAGAATTTTAGCGATGTATTCGAGAGTCAAGGGCTCCATGTATACCTTGTCCGCAATCGTGGTGTCCGTCATTATCGTAGCGGGGTTTGAGTTTACAAGAACGACCTCGTAGCCCTCCTCCTTAAGAGCAAGACACGCCTGTGTTCCCGCATAGTCAAACTCAGCAGCCTGACCTATGATGATGGGACCGGAACCGATAATGAGAATTTTCTTTAGATCTTTTCTCTTTGCCATAAATTTATATCCTCCGAAAAATTAATTAACCGAGTAAACCGCTTTGTTGCGGTGATAGGTGAGCACGTTTCTGCCGTAAAGCTTCATTCCAGTAAAGGGCGTAGCGCGTCCGAGAGAAAGGAATTCCTCGGGATCCACCTCGAATTCCTCATCGAGCTTCCAGATGGAGAAGCCAGCCTCTTTGAGAGGGAGACCAAAACGTTTTCTTGGAGCAACAGCGAGAAGCTCCTCGAGTCTTTCAAGACTCATTATTCCCGTTTTCACAAAGTGTGTATACATAGCGGGGAATGCTGTTTCTATTCCAACAACACCGAATGCGCTTCCCATAAGTCCCTTGGACTTGTCCTCCTTCGAGTGCGGAGCGTGGTCGGTAGCTATCATATCTATAGTTCCGTCGAGAATTCCGAGCACCAGAGCCTCTCTGTCCTCCTTTGAGCGAAGAGGCGGATTCATCTTGAAGCGTCCGTCCTCCTCAAGACAGGAGTCGTCAAGGATAAGGTAGTGCGGCGCCGTTTCGCAGGTGACGTCGAGTCCCTCCGCTTTAGCCCGTCTTATTATCTCAACGCTTTCCTTGGTCGAGATGTGGCAAACGTGATATGAGCAACCCGTCTTTCTTACAAGCTCAATATCTCTTGCGATAGGTCCCCATTCACTCTCGGAACAGATACCTCTGTGCCCGTGAGTCCTTGCGTATTCGCCGTCGTGAATATATCCGCCGAAAAGAAGCGAATTATCCTCGCAGTGAGCAACGATTATCTTTCCGAGCTTTTTCGCCCGTATCATCGCCGCCTCCATCATTTCCGCGCTTTGAACACCTCTTCCGTCATCTGAAAACGCGATTGCCACGGGAGCCATATCCTCCATATCGGAAAGCTCCTCGCCGAGCTGCTTTTTCGTTATAGCGGCATAGGGATAAACGTCTATCACCGCATCACGCTCAATAATTTCTATCTCTTTATTTATATTCTCGAGCGTATCGGGAACGGGGTTGAGATTCGGCATAGTGAAAACTGCGGTATATCCGCCTCTTGCCGAGGCTCTCGAGCCTGCCGCAACCGTGCCTTTATAAGAAAAACCCGGCTCGCGAAAATGAACGTGCACATCGCAAAAGCCGAGTAAAGAAATATAATTTTCAGAGGCGGGGAGAGAATTAGAAAAAGAGGACAAAATGCCCATATCGGTCTTGGCAATTTTGTCGCTGCACATAAGGTTTCCATTAATTCTTTTCATATTTAACTCCTCATCCTATAGAATCGTTCTGTCAAATAATTATTTTATATATTTTATCATTATTTAATACCTTTGTCAAGTGTATATAATTACAAACTTGACGAATTTTGGCAGCGTACTTTTGTGAAAATGGTATATGTACGAAGCAAATTAAACCTCAGTGGGCTCTCTTGTATGGATAAAGAGATAAAAAACGAGGTAGAATTTGCAAAAATACAATGCAAATCCCATCTCGTTTTCTTTTTAGTTTAACGTCGAAATTAACGTTCTTAGTTGTTCGTAGCTTTGCTAATGCTACGTATCATTATTTCAAGCTCATCGAAGCTTATGCTGTCAGGGCAGGTCATTATGAAGAAATATCCGTCGTATTCCCAAATCATGTTTTTATATCCGTGCTTTATCGAATAATTAACGGTGTGTCCCGCAAGCTTTACCGTGTTATATAAGGTTTCAGCATCGATTGAATAAGCGCTGTCGTTTCCCCACTGGTCGTACGTAATAACGTCGTTTTCCTTCATCCATATAACAGAAACAGAGAACTCGTCGCTCGTGCTTTGAAGCTCATTATACCCCGTCGGGACGTATGAGGGAAGATAAACGTCGTCTATCTTTGAGCGAATTATTTCGTTGCCGTTGCTCTCGGCATCGGGATTGACCGATACGGAATAATCCGATTCATTGCGCTCAATTATATATTTCTTAATCAGCGGTATACAAGCGAGCGCGGATAAGAGCAGGGAAATAACTATCGCTGAAACTATAATGATCTTCACCGTGCGCGCACGTGAGAAGCTTATGCAAGAGCCATTCGAAAGTATCTCCTTGATTTTACTGTTGTATTCTGCGGAATGCTCAAATGCTGCCGTAGGATAAGCGCTTATGCAATCCGCCTCGAAAATACAAGCATCAATCAGCCATTTTTTGAATTCAGCCTTTTTAATTTTCATCATCCATTTCGGCATCCGCTAAAATTTTGCGGAGCATTTCCTTTCCGCGCTTGATCTGAACCCTCACAGTGCCACTCTTCATTTTAAGTATTTTCGATATCTTTGAGGCGGACAAATTATTTGCATATTTTAGGGTTAAAACGAGTCTGTACGATAACGGTATTGCGTTGATAGCGTTCAGAATTTTTATACGCTCTTCCTCACGCATCAAATCGTTTTCAATATTTCGACGGTATGATAAATTCGTTTCTTTAATTTCCGAGAAAAAGTTATTGTCTTCGCTTTTCTCCTTTAAAACCGATATGGCTTCATTTTTTGCTATAGTTATTATAAACGCCTTAAGCTCATGCTCGTTTTCGGTTCGTATCCTTTTTATGTTATTAACGAGAACAAGCACGGTGTTTGACGTCGCAGCCTCTGCGTAATATTGATACTCGGTTATTTTGTATGTAATTTTAAATATCAGCTCGTGATATTTGTTGTAAATATCCTCGAGCTTTTTTCTATCATCCTCGTCGCTTATGAGCGACATATAAAATGCAAGCATATTAACCTCCGTGAACGTACATATTTTATCATCGGAGTGTTTTAATGTCAATACGGTTAAGATTTTTATTTTTACCCAAATAAAGCTAACCTAAATAAAACAAAGCAAAAAGCAGCTTTTAACTCAAAAAATCTTCGTCAAATTCCACAAAACTCTTTGTGCAAAACGCTGAAAATAAATTTTTTTCGATTTTTTTGTAACGTTTTGACTATTTTTAGGGTATTTATATATGACGAAAAAAATTTTTTAAGGGGGGAAACTATGCCTGGAGGAAAAAACATGAAAAAGATTTTAACGTTGATTTTATTGAGCGCATTACTTTGCGCAGCGCTTTCTTTATCCGTTTTTGCGGATGACACTCAGATTCAACCCAGAAGCAACAACTACATGGTTGCAAACGCAAGCTTCACTATCTCGAGCACCGGAAACGCTTCGGTGACGGTCAGATACATTGGTTATGCGTCTGTGTTTGACGGCGCAAAAATAACGAGCAAGATTCAAAAGAATGAATCG
>SVUD01000063.1 GCA_015063445.1 Oscillospiraceae bacterium | reverse complement strand
TATACGACCGATGGCGGTCACTTAACATCCGCAGGATACGAGGTGCTTACAAATACGATAACTCCCGTACTCGAACAACTATTAGGTAGATAACTGCGCTTAACAGCATTACAAATTCCAATTTATCGAACTAAAATGGGTGCAAACCCTTGTAGGAAGATGCACCCATAGTTCAAAAATTTGTACCCATTTTGAAACGGTATCAAAATTTGGATTACTCACAAATGAGGTCTAAATTGAGCTACGGCTTAATTTAGACTTTTATTTTTACTTTTATATTCTGTGGGGGCAGAACAGGATATGCAATCATCCTGAAAAGCAGGATTTTCGTTTGAAGTTTGAATTTTGTTTATTTTATGTTGACTTTTTCTTGAAATAATGGTATAATGGCTGTGCCAAACCAACTAAATATTTACGCAAGGGCTATTTTTATCTTTAGGGGATAGTTATACCCTTTTTTCATCATACTTATTATGAATTTGTTTAAAATGCAAATTCCGACTGAGTATGGTGAAGATTATATATAGTTCTTGCTGTAATCAGTTGGTTTGGCGACTATCGGAGTTTGCGTTTTTAGTGCGGTTTACTTCGGTAGCCGCACTTTTTATTTTTTAAACAAGGAGAAAAACAATGAAAAAGCTACTTCACTTCAACGTCTTTTGTCTTTTAATTTCCGTAATTATTCTTTTCACCGCATGTAAGAAAAATAAGGACGGAGACAGCTCCCCCTCCGATATCCCCGAAAAATCAAAGTACACTATAACTTGGGTAGATGAAAACGGAAATACCGTTTCAACTGTGCAGGTTGAAGAAGGATCCACCCCTTCTTATAACTACACAAAGAGCGATACGGATGAATGGGATTATACCTTCGTCGGTTGGTCTGCATCTGTGGATGGCGAGGTGCTTACGGAAATCCCTAAGGCTACTCAGAACTCAACGTATTACGCTAAGGTAAATGCTGTTAAGCAACGATATACTGTAACCTTTAACTCTATGGGAGGATCCGCGATACCATCTCAGACCGTGGAATACGGCGCAAAAGTCACCGCACCCGAAAACCCTAATTATGAAGGACATAAATTCATAGCGTGGAGTGCGTCATCGACAGAGGCTATATCGGTCGATTTTGACTTGCCGATAACGGGTAACGTCGAGTATTTTGCCGTTTGGAATGAAACAATAAATATAAAAGGTATGCTTTCGGCACTTCTCGGTGGCTACAAGCTAAATCCATACAGTTATATTCCCGAAAGTATGCGAGCGGATTTCAGTTCTAATCTCGTTAATTCATCTGATATAATAACCGACTACTCGACCGCGCAAAACGTGTCCGATATTCGTTACGGCTTTGGCGAGCAGTGGCATATGGTACTCTTTAACCTCGAACAAACAAAGGCCTTCTTTAATGTGCTATCGGTGGTTGAGACACTTTCGGCGGCATCCATAACAGCCTTTAATAATTACTTTGATTCTAATCCGCAAGACACCGCGCACCACGAATTCGTAAACGGCATCTATAACGTAACCATAGATTTTAACGGAGAGATACTGTACTACGTGCTTGAATATACTGCCAATATTCCTGTGTTTGGAAACCAAACTATACAAATTGCCCTCGCTATGAGCGAAGAAACAGGCGAAAAAAACGTTAGAATCCAGGCAGGCGACGCAAACGTACTAACATATACGATACTCGAAAACTCCTACACCTTCGCCATAAAATACCTCGGTGTAAGACGTGCTATGTTCGCTATTACAAAGGATTCTGACGGGAACGTGAGCGGCAGTATCTATGAATACCTCACAGTATCCTCGGCTGAAATGGCAAGCGCGGCAGATTTCTATATCACGGAGGATTACGTTTCGGTAGTAGGTAACAAGGCGGACGGTATGGTCGGTTTTACCGGTTACATCAATGAGCTCTACGGCGTGGATGACGGTAGACTCATCGGATACGAGGTGCAGGAAACACTCGGCAAGTTGGTATACAACACTCTTTGGTTTAATCTTGATGATATAGCAGGTATCACCTCTATAAGACACACATTAGTGGACGAAAAGGACATATTCTTCGTTAACGGATCAAGTGATAAGTGGGAAGCGAAGAGCGTAGGAGGTATCGGTGGTAAGATGCTTTCCAGACGCTTTGACATCGAGTTCAGAATTCAGTATGTTTATTCCTATGACGCTGTCGAAGGAAAGTACGTCGAGAACGAAATCAAAGTTCCTATGATATTTGTACAGGAAGAAAATTTTGATACCTTTGCTGATGATATAAAGGCAACTAACGATATCACTATCGCAGTTAATGTATCAAGCGCAGACATTGATAAGATACTCAAAGACTACGATGAGCTTATACCGGAATTTATAGAGAATAAAGAAGCTGTTACTCCCGATGTCATTGTTGAATACATTGGAAATAAAATAATGTTTTAAAGGAAATTTTTATGAAAAGAAGAGTTCACTCATTTGTATGGGGAGGCGTTGCAGCTCTCGCTTGCATTATAATCGGTATATGCGCCTCTAATGTTGGAGAATGGACAGTTATCGCGGTGGGCGCTTTTACCCTCACTTCTTGTCTTATTCTTGATAATAATTTTGTCGGCGAAATGCTTGTCGAAATTTTCGGCTGGGGATTTGTAAGAATGCCGGGCGTTATCTTCTCGCTTGACCTCGACGGTATTATTTGGCTTCTTACCGTCAAGCTTCTTTTTTGGGTACTCGGTGTTATCCTTGCGGTTCTGTGCGGCATTCTCGCGTTAGCACTCGGTCTTATCGTATCCGTATTCGTATACCCATTCGCACTCTACAGAAGCTATAAGGAGATTGAGTACTAAAAAAGACTTGAATTTAAGGTTATGGCTTTGAAAAAAATACAAAAATAAACCTAAAATGATTTTCACATCATTTAGCAGGGGTGTGCGTAACAAAAGCGTAAGTTGGACCAAAAAGGTTTTAACTTGCGCTTTTTGTTTTGTAATAATATGTATCAAATTGTCGAAAAACAACATATACTGTAATGGTGCTTCACCAAAATCTATAAAGGAGATAACTTTATGAGCAAACAAAATCCGTTTATGCGGAGTAGCAACCGGTGTTATAACAGCTGTCAAAAAGGCTGCCAAAACGATTGCAACCATGAACCGAATTGTTGCGATGATAGGGATAAAAACCCGTGCGCGTTTTGTCCTCCCGGTCCGAAGGGTCCCGCAGGTGAGAGAGGTCCGGTAGGTCCTCAGGGACCGAGGGGATTTCAAGGCTTACCCGGACCGCAAGGTCCCGCAGGTGAAATAGGTCCCCAAGGCCCCGCGGGTGAAGTCGGTCCTGTAGGCCCTCAAGGTCCCATTGGTGAAACCGGTGCGCAGGGCCCCGTAGGAGAGAGAGGTCCAGTCGGTCCTCAGGGTCCGAGAGGATTTCAAGGCTTGCCCGGCCCTCAAGGTCCGAGAGGACTTCCCGGAGGTGTGCTCGGTTATGCGGATTTCTATGCCTTGATGCCTCCCGATAACTCTGCGACGGTTGCTCCGGGCACAGACGTCAGCTTTCCGCAGAACGGTCCCATTGCCAACACGAACATCGGTAGGCTTGGTCCCTCATCATTCAATCTCGGACCTATTGGAACCTATCAGATATTGTTCCAAGTAAGCGTTACCGAAGCGGGACAGTTGATTTTAACCTTAAACGGTCAAGACTTGGAATATACCGTCGCAGGTCGCGCTACGGGAACCTCCGAGATAGTTGGAATGGCTATTATATCAACTACGACTGTAAACTCGGTTCTGACGGTTCGCAATCCTGCGGGCAACGCCGCGGCACTTACCGTTACACCTCTCGCAGGCGGAACTCGCCCTGTGTCCGCGCATCTTGTAATCACGCAGATAGGTTAATATTCCTGTAAGCAAAGCTTAGCTTTGCCGTGATAAGCCAAAACACCTATAGCATTCGTTTTTTGAGTGCTATAGGTGTACTTTTATTCAGTTGTTGCGAGCGAATATTGTTTAATATTGTTTAATAGAGACTAACGCCTTGATTTTAATTTAATTATGTGGTATAATATATCGTTCAAGGTGATATTATGTCAAAAAAACGCGCTCCGCATTGGCGTTTTATACATAAATTATCCTTGCGTTTGAAAATATACATAAAGAATAACTTTTTAAGGAGAAGTTTTAGTTGGAAAATAAAAGAAGCTCGTTTACGGGCAAAATAGGTTTTATTCTTGCTGCTGCAGGCTCTGCCGTAGGTCTTGGCAACCTCTGGAGATTTCCATACCTTGCGGCGCAGTACGGCGGCGGAATTTTCTTGCTTGTTTACTTAATATTAGCTGTGACGTTCGGCTTTGCTCTTATGATAGCAGAGATAGCTATCGGAAGAAAGACGGGGCTCAGCGCAATAGGCGCTTTTAAAGCGTTGGATAAAAGATTTTCATTTCTCGGGTATCTTTGCGCGCTTGTTCCGATTATAATATTGCCGTACTATTCGGTTATCGGAGGTTGGGTAACAAAATATTTTGTTACATTTGTGAGCGGCGGAGGAAGGGATGCTGCCGGCGCCGATTACTTTGGTAGCTTTATCGGTTCTGTTGGCGAGCCTCTTGTATGGTTTGCTATATTTATCGGCATTACGGCATTGGTTGCTTTGCTTGGAGTAGAGAAGGGAATCGAAAGCGTCAGCAAGATAATGATGCCAATTCTCGTGGCTCTAACCGTAGGTATTGCTATTTATTCACTTACGCTTCCAAATGCGCTCAACGGCTTGGTTTATTATGTAAAGCCCGATTTTTCCAAATTCTCTGGCACGACGGTTCTTGCGGCGTTAGGGCAGCTCTTCTATTCAATGTCGCTTGCTATGGGAATTATGATAACGTACGGCTCATATATGAAAAAGGACGTTCACATTGAAAAATCTACACGTCAGATTGAGCTTTTTGATTCCGGAATCGCATTCTTTGCGGGACTTATGATAATTCCCGCGATATTCTCGTTTTTTGGCGGAGATGAAGCGTTGCTCGAAGACAATCTCACAAAAGGTCCCGGGCTTATGTTCGTGATGCTTCCAAAGGTGTTTGAAAGTATGCCTGCGGGCAA
This sequence comes from Oscillospiraceae bacterium, assembly GCA_015063445.1. The sequence continues at coordinate 3,375 of SVUD01000063.1, read as the reverse complement.
CTTTGTCGGAACTCTGTTCTTCTTGCTCGTGCTTTTCGCCGCGCTCACCTCATCAATTTCCATTATGGAAACGATAGTGTCTATTTTTATGGACAAGCTTAAGGTTAACAGGAAAATAGCGTGTCTTATCGTTCTCGGTATAAGCCTTTTAATAGGTATTCCGTCCTCGCTCGGCAACGGTATCTGGAGCGGAATTAAAATTATAGGCATGGACTTCCTCACGTTCTTTGATTTTATCACAAACAACGTGATAATGCCCGTAGTCGCATTCATAACTTGCATTCTTGTTGGATACGTGATTAAGCCGAAAACCGTTATTGAAGAGGTTGAGCTTAACGGAAAATTCAGCGGTAAGAAGCTCTTTCAGGTTATAATCAAGTACGTTGCGCCCGTCTGTATCGTGGCTATTCTTGCCTTCTCGGTATGCGAGGGACTTGGTATTATAAAGGTATAAAATCGCAGTATACAGCGTGTTGGCAATAGCTGCTTGTAATTTAAAATATGTATTTTAAATAGGTTAACAAAAGACCGAAATGATTGAACTGTTTTGGGGTTCATTTCATTTCGGCCTTTTGTTTTTAAATTTTCTTGAAAAAATTCTTCAAGCCATCAAACCACCGCTCTCCCTTTTCGTGCTTGATAAGGTCGCAGACGGTAAAGAGAATAAAGTATAAGAGAAGGGCTATGACGGCGATCATCGGGTACGTTAAAAATCCAAGTCCGTCAAAGGGCGAATGGATTATAAACATAGAGTTGACGTCGTATGCCTTTTCGGGTGAAACGAGGACCTTAAAAACAAGATTGCAATAAAGTCCGATAACGTACATTCCCAAAACGGAAAGAAGCATATTTGTCATATTCCGACGGAAATCTATCTTGATTTTTCCAAACACGGGGAGCAAAAGCACGTTGAATAAAAGCGTTGCGTGAGCAACTATGCTTTTCGTTATTTCGTAGTCTGCCAGGGTTGGATTGTTTATAAAATCAACGTTTGCAAACATTCCGACGAGGGTAGAAAATATGCCAAACCAGAAAATGTAATCTATAAGTAATTTGCCAAGCCTTGAATCTTGATTTTTTAAAAAAGCAAGGATAAGGCAGGACCACATAACAACGTTACACGGATAAATAGGAAGTATCAGATTTGGCGTGTTTTGTAAATAATTGATAGCATTTCCGCCCGTTATACAGTGAAATATAAGGGTGCTGTAATGAAATAGGATAGTCACGGTTGCCGAAGTAAGTAGCAAAATTCTTCGCGTCTTTTCAGAACTGACGGTTTTCTTGACAAGGAAAAGCAAAGCTCCTATTATGATCAGCAATCCAAAATTAAATAACGTTAATGTAAGCATATTAACCTCATTCAATTAATCGAAAAGAGGTGTTGAGAAATATCTTTCCGCAGTATCGGGAAGAACTGTAACGACCGTTTTTCCGCGTCCGAGCTTGCGAGCCATTTTAATAGCGGCAGCTACGTTTGTACCGCTGCTTATACCGCAAAGTATACCTTCTTTAGAGGCCAATTTGCGAGCGGTATCAAGCGCCTCATCGTCGGTAACTATGCAAATATCGTCGATTATATCACGGTTAAGTATCTCTGGAATAATTCCGTCGCCTATACCCATCTGAACGTGAGTTCCAATAAGTCCGCCCGAAAGGATTGCGGCGTTTTCGGGCTCGATTGCCCATATTGTCATATCGGGATTGGCAGCCTTCAACACCTCGCCTATTCCGGTTATCGTACCACCCGTGCCTATTCCCGAACAAAATCCGTGTATAGAACCGTCTACCTGCTCGAGTATTTCTCTTGCGGTAGCGTTTCTTTGAATTTCGGTGTTTGCGGGGTTTTCAAACTGCTGAGGAACGAAAACGCGCGAGTCCTCGCTTTTCATCTTGATGGCAAGGTTGAGACATTCTTCAATGCAAAGACCGATATTGCCCGAGTCGTGAACCAATATCACCTCAGCTCCGTAGTGGCGAACGAGCTTTCTTCGTTCCTCGCTAACAGAGTCGGGCATAATGATTTTAACCTTATATCCGCGAACAGCGCCAACGAGCGCAAGACCTATTCCTTGATTTCCGCTCGTGGGTTCAACTATTATGCTTTCCTTATTCAGAAGCCCTTTTTTCTCGGCATCGAGAATCATATTGTAGGCAGTTCTGGTTTTGATAGAACCGCCAACGTTAAGACCTTCGAATTTTACGAGTATTTCAGCGTCATTCTCAGACGTCATATGCTGAAGTCTTATTATGGGAGTGTTTCCCATAGCGTCAAGAATTGAATTGTAAATCATTAATATTACCTTTCCGTAAGAAGCCGAAGGCTTCCCATAAAAGCTCTTTTAAAATATATCATCGTATAGACTTTACTATTCTACCACAAAAATAAGCACTTTTCAAGTATTATATTAAAGTTTTACATATTTGTGTTTTTTGGAGCACGGGAGTGTATGTAAGCAAGGTAAGAAAGAAAAAAGTTGTCCGAATGCCAAAAGCATTCGGACAACCGATTTTATTTATTAAGGTTCCCAAAAAAATTAATAAATAAAGTCTATCTGTTTGAACTGAAGAGTCGATCTGATAATCGTGAGTTATATCAAAGTTAGTGTTGATTCGCTCAAGTGTTGCAGCTTCTTCTGTATAGGTGTCACCGCAAACATAGGTGTAGCAGAAACACCTGCAGTAAATGCTATGGTTGTAAAAGCAAGCTTTTATTCGTTAGTATTAGTGGGAGCTGCGCCTTCCCAAGTGATATCAAGGATAGTCATACGGTCCTTGTTATTGCTGGAATTGTTCGAAGGAGCGTTGTTTACGATTTCAATAGTAAAATCGCCGGTAACGGGAATTTCAAGAGTCCATACGTCAACGTAAACCTGGTACTTTTCGTCCTTAGGAAGCTCTGCGCTGATAGTGTGCTCATAAACTTTTCCGGTAGCAATCTCAGTAACCTTTACAGTTACGGAAAGAAGAGTATCGGTGAACATCTTACTGTAGTTAATAGTAAGCTTAGAAAGACCGTCTTTAAGTGTGGGAGAGGTAAGTGTACCTACCGCGCCAACCTTACCGTTAAGGCAAACTGCCTTATGAGTATTGTCAGGACCGATAACGGTGAACTGAGGGTTAGAATCCTTGGTTCCGCCCGCCTGAATTGCGGAGTTGGTAATCTGCCAGCCGCTTTCGGTAGTATAGGTCTTGGTGTATGTAGAATCACCGTTAGCATTAGTTGTTTTGATAGTATCAAAATCTGCAGTTCCGCCGCCAACAGTAGGAACGTCGGGAGTCTCGGGAACATAGTCGGGATCGGTTTCACCGCACTCGCACTTGCCGTTTACGAACTCGTGAGTGTGAGGGGGAACGTAGTTAGGATCACTCTCG
>SVUD01000062.1 GCA_015063445.1 Oscillospiraceae bacterium | reverse complement strand
AGACATTGTCTGCTCATCGCCCATCATTTTTTCCTTAAACCACAAGTCATCAACAAGAGGTTTATATAATTCAAGCATTTTACCACCTCGTCAAATTCTTATTTATCGGTGAGTTTATTATATCACATAATCCATTGAAAATCAATAATTCTTTTAGGCGAATCAATAATTGAACGATACCCCATAAATTGAACGATAAGGGTGTAAAGTGAACGATTTATATTTTACGGCTAAAACAAAAAAGGCTTGCAACTTTAATCACTTTCGCAGAAAGTGTATATCATCAGGCACGAAGTGGCTGGATATCATCCGTCCGAAAACGAGTATATCTCGCTTTCGGGCGAGTATATCATCAATGCGGAGCATTGTATATCATCAAGTCGCAGATAATGCACGCTTGCGCGTGATGTTATGCAATAACGGCAAGCCGTTATTGATGATATCCAGCCCAAAGGGCTGATGATATGCCAAGTCTGCGACTTGGATAAAAAAATAGCGCAGATAATTCTGCGCTATTTTTTGGTGGGGGAAGCTGGGTATTGCTATGCGGGGGATATTACTACAGAGCGTTCCGCTTTTGTACTATTTGTACTCCTTGCTCCGCATTACGCAAGATACCAACGCAATAAGCGTTGGTATGCGGCCAGCGTCGGATAGACCGACGCTGTGCCAACAGTTTCTCTCATAAAACAAAAATACCGACCACATGGGTCGGTATTTTTGTTTGGTGGGGGAAGCTGGATTCGGACCAGCGAAGTCAGTGACAACAGATTTACAGTCTGCCCCCTTTGGCCGCTCGGGAATTCCCCCAAAAATATGGAGCTGGTGATCGGATTCGAACCAACAACCTGCTGATTACAAATCAGCTGCTCTGCCGTTGAGCCACACCAGCGAACATTGGTATTATAGCAGAAAACACTTTATTTGTCAATACCTTTTTGAAAAATATTTTTCTTTTACTTATTATTATTTTATTTAGGCGGTACTTTGCGCCTTGTTTGAGATTTTTTTGCTTGACTTGTATATGCTTCTGTGGTATAATAAATTCAAATCTCTTAGGGGGCGCATTATGGATTTTAATGAGAATTCATTTTTTAACAAGCTTACTTCTATAGTCTTCGCTATTGCGCTTGTTGTTTTAATTATCAGCTTTTCTATCGGAATTCCCATCTACTTCCGTCCTTTTTACTACATGCATATAGACGCGCTTGATATCGAAGAAAGCACGGGGGCTTCCAAGGAAGAGCTTATAGAGGCTTATGACGAGCTGCTCGATTATCTAACTCTCGGCAAAGAGTTCGGAGTTGGTGTTTTCAAATACTCGGAAAGCGGTAAGGATCATTTCTACGACTGCAAGAAGCTATTTGACCTTAATCTTTTTGCCTTTATCATTTCGGCTTCTCTGATTCTTCTGATATCTATTGTGAACAAAGTGAGAGGCGATGAATTATGGGCGCCATTTGGCTTACATATATCATTCTTTGCCGGTATTTTAGCTCTCTTGGCATTTGCGGCAGCCGGAATTTTTATAGTTTTTAATTTCAAAACGGCATTTTTGATTTTCCATACGCTTCTTTTCCCCGGAAAAACAAACTGGTATTTCGATTACGATACAGATCCTATTATACGAGCGCTTCCAAATCAATTCTTTATGAATGCCGCTATCGTTATAATATCATCGATAATAATTCTTTGCTTATCGCTCATAATATATGCGATCCGCAAACGCAGAAAAGAATATTAAATAAAAACCGTCCTTTGATCAGGGTAAAGTCAAGGGACGGTTTTTATATATTATATATTGATATTAGTTTGCGGCCTTTACAATAGCAGTAAATTTATCGGTCTTAAGAGATGCGCCACCGATAAGTCCGCCGTCAACGTTAACCTTCGAAAGAAGCTCTGCGGCGTTTGCGTCGTTCATAGAACCGCCATACTGAACCGTTACGGTTTCAGCCACGTCAGCGCCGTAAACCTCTGCGATAGCAGCGCGAACGTAACCGTTACCCTCGTCTGCCTGTTCAGCGGTTGCCGTAACGCCCGTGCCGATCGCCCATACGGGCTCGTATGCTACTACAATGTTCTTAAGCTGATCCTTGGAAATTCCGGTAAGAGCCATCTTAGTCTGATATTTAAGAAGGGTTTCGGTATATCCGAGCTCTCTCTGCTCAAGAGTTTCACCTACGCATACGATTGCGGTAAGTCCTGCGTTTACTGCGGCAAGAGTACGGAGATTAACCGTCTGATCGGTCTCACCAAAGTACTGACGACGCTCGGAATGTCCTACTACTACGTACTGAACACCTGCTTCAACGAGCATTTCCGCGCTGATCTCACCGGTATATGCTCCCGATGCCTTAAAGTGAACGTTCTCCGCGCCAATCTTAATGTTAGTTCCCTTTGCCGCCTCAACAGCTGCGGGAATATCTATTGCGGGTACGCAAAGAACGATATCGCACTTATCCATTCCCTTTACCATAGGCGCAAGCTCCTCGATAAAAGCCTTTGTCTTGGCGGGAGTCATATTCATTTTCCAGTTTCCTGCAATTACTGTTTTTCTCATTTTGTTTTTTCCTTTTTCGATGTATTGTATATTACGCCAAAATCCGACTGTTAAGCCGGATTTTGACACTTTTGTTTGCATTTTCTCAGATTATTTATCCATAAGGCAAGAGATGCCGGGAAGATCCTTACCTTCAAGGAACTCAAGAGATGCGCCACCGCCTGTGGAAATATGTGTAATCTTATCAGCATATCCAAGCTGCTCGCAAGCTGCCGCAGAGTCACCGCCGCCTACTATAGTGATTGCTGCGCTCGAAGCAAGAGCCTGAGCTACCGCATTGGTTCCTTTTGCGAGAGTGGGATTCTCAAATACACCCATAGGACCGTTCCAAACAACAGTCTTTGCATTCATAACCGCATTTGCGAAGAGCTCTGAGGTCTTAGGACCGATATCAAGTCCTTCCTTATCGGCAGGAATGGAATCAGCGCTAACGTATTCTACGTCTACGGGAGCGTCAATAGGATTGGGGAAGGATGCCGCAACAGCGGTATCAACGGGAAGAAGAAGCTCAACACCGTTTTCCTTAGCCTTTGCCATCATCTCACGGCAGTAATCAAGCTTGGTATCGTCAAGAAGAGAGTTACCTACGCCGTAGCCCTGAGCCGCAAGGAAGGTATACGCCATACCGCCACCGATAATGAGCGTGTCAACCTTCTTGAGAAGGTTATCTATTACGTTAAGCTTATCAGCAACCTTTGCGCCGCCGAGAATAGCAACGAAGGGTCTTTCGGGATTTTCGAGAGCCTTACCCATTACGGAGATTTCCTTCTGGATGAGGTATCCGCAAACTGCGGGAATATAATCTGCTACGCCTGCTGTTGAAGCGTGAGCTCTGTGAGCCGCGCCGAATGCATCGTTTACAAAGAGATCTGCAAATGATGCAAGCTCCTTAGCAAGAGTGGGATCGTTCTTAGTTTCACGAGCGTCAAATCTCGTGTTCTCGATAAGAACTGCCTCGCCTGCCTTAAGAGCGGCGATCTTAGCCTTTGCGTCCTCACCGATAATATCTTCAGCGAAGGTTACCTTATCTGCGCCGAGAAGCTCGTTAAGTCTTACGCATACGGGCTTAAGGGTAAGCTTTTTCTTATCGTTCTTAAGAGCCTTTTCAAGATACTCTGCGGTTGCTGCTGCCTTTTCTGCTTCGGGAAGAGCTTCAACTGCCTTCTTCTCTTTCTTTGTAAGACCGAATCCCTCAGTGAAAATGCTGTGAGGCTTGCCCATATGAGAGCAAAGAATTACCTTTGCGCCGTTATCAAGAAGATACTTGATTGTGGGAAGAGCGCCAACGATTCTCTTGTCTGAGGTGATAACGCCATCCTTCATAGGTACGTTGAAGTCGCAACGAACGAGCACGGTTTTGCCTGCTACAGCTACGTCTTCAATTGTTTTCTTGTTGTAAGCTGCCATTTGTTTTTTCTCCTTTTAGAGTATATTTTTATTTCATACGTATTTATATTACCATATAAATATCTTTTAGTCAAGGATATTGTTAAAAAAATATCACCTTTTATTTATTAATTTTTTCTACATTTTACACTTTTTATTTGTGCAACAACTACAAAAACCTTACTTTAAAACTAAAATCCAAAACTGCTCACAGTTTAAACAAACTCTTTTTTTCTCTCCTTCTTGACAAAAAGCGCATCTACATGATACAATATTAAAGACAAACCAAGCCTAAACAAACGGCGATACGGAGGAAGCTATGCTTTTTGATGAAAAGCAATTCAAATCAAGACTGACAAAGGTTTTCGATAAAAACGGATTTTCTTCTATGCTTAATTTGGAGCGCGTAGAAAAATTTATGCAGCTCACCGAAATTATGCTCGAGGAGAACGAAAAATACAATTTGACCGCTATCAAGGAGCCGAACAAAATAATTCTTAACCATTACGCAGACTGCGCTTCTCTTGCCGCGGTTTTGCCGAAGGGAGCAAAAATCGCAGACGTTGGCTGCGGAGCGGGATTTCCCACTCTGCCCGTTGCCATTTTACGTCCCGATTTAAAAATTCTCGGAATTGATTCCACCGCAAAAAGAATCAATTACGTTAACACGGTTAAGGATATGCTCGGACTTTCGGGCGTTACGGCAATAACCGCGAGAGCAGAGGACGTAGGTAAATCCGAGCTGCGCGAAAGCTTCGACGTCGTTACGGCAAGAGCCGTTGCCGCTATGCGTGTTTTATGCGAGCTTTGTCTTCCTCTCGTAAAGGTTGGAGGACAGATGATCGCTATGAAGGGCAAAAATGCCGAATTTGAGCTTTCAGAATCCAAAAAAGCGATAGCTTTGCTTGGCGCAAAGATAAACGCAACTCACATGGTGAGACTGGCAGACGATGACGAGGAAATAATTCATCCTCTTATCATACTCGATAAAAAAAGCAAAACACCTACCGCTTATCCTCGCCCGTTTGCGCAGATTTCAAAGAAGCCGCTCTGACGGATAACGTATTTTCACACGTTTACTTTTCGCAAATTCCGCACTTTGACATATTACGACGGGTATTACCCGACATTTATGCTAAAATAATGGCAAGACCTTGCGTTTTTTAACACGGTCCTGCCATTTTTGTTATTTGTTAATACTTTTCATAAGAAGGAAGTTTAAAAATGAATATGTTTGAAAAAGCGGAATCAATCAAGGCTATGCTTAAAATTGAGGGTATGACACAAAACAAGCTTGCCGGAGTGCTTGGCGTCAGTCAATCATTCATAGCAAACAAAGTGCGTCTTCTATCATTCAGCGATCAATCGAAGCAAAAAATTCTTGAATACGGAATTTCCGAAAGACACGCAAGATGTATTTTACGTCTTAGTGACGAAGAGTCGCGCCTGAGCGCGATAGAAAAGGTTCATCTTACGAAAATGAACGTTACAAGATGCGAAATACTCGTTGACACAATGCTCGATGAGATAAAAAGATGCGCTCCGTGCGGAACAAATTACAGCGATAGCATCGGGCATTTTGAAATCTCGCTCGAATCCTCTCTTTCGCTTTTAAGAGAGGTCGGCATCCGAGCAAGAGCAAAACGCGAAGAAAGCAACAATATGATATACTTCAGCATTTCAATCGGATGAGCATGATTTTTAGTTTGATTTAGCCAATAATGTAAATTATTATTTTCTTTTATGGATATTTTTTGCATAATACAATAACAAACAGCTAAATTATCACAATCAAAGCACAATATAAAAAGCGACGGAATATCAAAACGAATCCGCCGCTTTTTCGTTTGCGTTTTATAATCAACGCCTTTTGTTTTTATCTCACAGATCAATCAAGCACTACCTTGTAAACCCCAAGATCGCTCTTTCCGAGATAGTTGATGATATCCACAAGAAGATTAAACTCTTCCTTCGGGAATTTAACAAAATTCAGAATCACAGTATAATTATCGGGCATGCTTGCCTTGACCTTCATATAAACCTGCTCCTTGCCAAAATCGGTAAGCGCATAAGAAATCATCTCGTGAATTCTCGCGGTTACGTTGGGGTCAGCGCTGTGTCTGAACATAAGTCTTACTATGTACGATGTATAAGTGTAGTTCACGGTGGGTGCAGGAGCCGGAGTTGGAACGAATTCATCTACTGAGGGGACGATAGTTTCTTCCGCTGCAGAGATGTTTTCAACGTTCTGAGCATTAGTCTCGTACTCATTATTAATCTCGTTAACTACGGGAATTTCCAACACGGGTACTATCGGAGATTGATATTCATCCGAAGTGCTTGCCTTTGCCTCAGCGTTAAGACGAGCCTTTTCTTCCATTCTCAGTCTCGCTTCTCTCGCGCGGTCTTCAAGCGCCTTCTTGCGATTTTCCTCTTCTGCGGCATAGTTGCTATTTTCTAATCTAAGCTCGTCACGCAGTCTCAGTCTCTCGTCTTCTACGATACGTAACGCCTCCAGACGCGCCTCTTCGGTTATGCGAGCTATTTCAGCTTCTTTGAACTCCGCAAGTCTTTGCTCGTTTTCATCCTTAGCTTGTCTTGCTGCTTCGGCGAAGAGATTCTTTTCTCTTACTCTTTCTTTTTCCGCAAGCTCTATCTGATTAAGAAGCTCGCGCTCGTGCTGCTTGCACATCTGCTCTGCCTCACGGCAAGCCTCCTCTGATACGCGCGCCACTTCTTTAAGATGCTCGTTTTCTGACTTAAGAAGCTCAATCTCAGCCTTGAGTGACTCAAGATGCACCTCTGCCTCCTCACGTGCGGCGGTTTCTTCATCAACAAGCTTCTTAACCTGCTCGATGGCAAACTTCTGCTTTTCATTCTGAGCTCTGAGGTCTGCTGCCGCAAGAAGCTCAAGATTAAGCTGATTCTCAGCGTTTTCTTTCGCTATCTCAGCGGAATGAAGCTTTCCTTCAAGCGCGGCAGCTCTGTCCCTCTCGGCATTAAGCTCAGCCTCAGCGTTCTTCTTGTCTGTAATAGCGTTTTCAAGCCCTTCTCTTACGCTCTCGGTTTCGATTCTCTCTACCTCAAGCTGATGCTTCAACGACGCTATTTCATTTTCAAGACGGACAATAGCCTCGCTATCGTACGAGGGCGTCATGGCTTCAACCGTATTTGATTCTTCCTCAAACACCTGAGCTCTAAACGTTTCCTCTGCAATTTCACTCATTTCATCATATGCGGCGTATGCCGTTGCCGTATCTTCTTCGTTTGCTCCATTGCTCTGAGCAGCGTCGCACGATGCTTCTTCTGCATTCTGAGGCTCTTCGCTCTCTTCATTGCCGTCGCTTTCGGTATCCTCGTAAATCTCCACCTCGAGCTCGGGAAGCTCTTCATCTTCTTTTGTTTCGTCCTTGCTGTCCCAATCAAACGGAACGCCGCCGTCCTTGCTTATATCAAAGCGTACGGACTCCGACTCGGATATATCGGATATATCTACGCTTTCTATTTCGGGAATAGGTTCTTCGGGTTCACGGTCATCACTCTTGGGGATGAACTCCTCGAGTATATCCTCAAAGGTAAGCTCCTCTACGTTACTCTCGGCATTATCAAAGCCCTCGCCTGCCATACCGAACGAGAATTCTCCCTGACCGTCGTCTGAGAAGCCCTCAAAAACGGAGCCGTCGGTTAAATAATCCTCTGCGACGTTGCCATTTTCAGCAACGCTCTCAATCTCAAACGTTTCTTCTGCGCTTTCTGTCTCTTCTTCATTATCCGCAGTAACGATATCTGCCTCGGCAACGTTCTTATCAATGCTTTCGGTAATTTCGTCTGCCACGGTTGTTTCTGCCGCGATAGATTCGGAAATTTCTTCTTCAACCGCTTCAATCTCACGAGAGCCTACGGCAGTCTCAACATCTGCTTCTGTCTGCGCCTCTTCGTCAGCTTTAGGAATTTCGGGAACGTAATTCTCACTTTCCGATTCTCCGTTTCCTAAAACCGCAAGTCTCAAAGCCTCGTTTGCGACCTCGGCATCAACACGTATTTCATTCGACGTAGCCGTAGGTACGCTTACGCCGCATTTTTCGAGTATTTCGGAAAGCTTATCGGAAACCTCGGCAACGTGAGCGTTTTCCTCAAGTTCTGCCGTTGTTTTTACGAGCTCGCCCCGTTTTACCGCTCTCTTAATAAGCTCACGCCACTCGGTGACGTTTTTTCTTCCCATCGCAACTCTGTATTTATCAGAATTGCCGTAAACGAGGAAGCGATACTCCTTTTCACGTATCTTCTGCGAAACGTCCTCTCCAAGCTCAAATACGATATCATCCGAGGTAACGTTATCGTTAACGCTGTACGCAACCGCAGAATTCTTTCTCGTCCATTTGATCCAGAAATCACGAGCCGAGCAGCCCTTTGCGGATATAAGCAATCTACGGTAGGTTACGTTTTCCGAGGTATGCTCCATATACGTATTGGGAGCGAATACTATATCAATTTCAATACTGCTTTCGGGAAACGTAACCTA
>SVUD01000061.1 GCA_015063445.1 Oscillospiraceae bacterium | reverse complement strand
CCCAACGTTACCGTTGCGGAAAGCTACGAAGCAATTCTTTCCGATCTGTGTGAGGGAATATCCGCCGATACGATAAGCTCGATTTCGGGATCGGAAAGAATTGCTTCGTAGCTTTCCGCAACGGTAACGTTGGGGAATCTCTTTAAAAATTGCTCCACGAGCGCCTTGTCATCGTCATATACGTAAACGAGCTTTGCGCCTGCTCCTATCATGCCCGTACACATTCCGTTGATGTGTCCGTGCGCAAGACCTACGGCTGCGAATTTATATGGCTTGTCAAGGGGTGTCGGTACGTGTTTGTTATAGGCGAAAATTTCTTCTTTGGTCATTTTGCTTTACCTCGCTATAAGTTTATTGTAGAAATCGGTGTCTCTGAGAAGAATTTCTTTTTCATAGCATTCCTCGAGCGCACGGTCGAGCCCATCAACGTAGAGCAGAGCTCCGTCTGCACGGATAAGCTCGGGATTAACGTCAAAGATGGGGAAGGTTTGAATAGCCTCTATGCATCTTGTGTGAGCCGCGGCGGTGTATGGCGTACAAGCGGGCTTGAAGCCCTCGTTAAGACAACCGTTGATCGCTATTTCCGATTTTCCGCCGTCGGGAGCGCCCGCAAAGGGGTTACCGTAGTGCTTTTCAGTTCCGTCGTTCATATACGCGATAATTTCCTTAATACTCTCGTCGTATTTCACAACTCCCTTTTCAAAGCGATAATCGAAAATCGGGTCTCGCTTGGTTTTGGTCGAATGAGCCGCAACGAAAAGACATTTTGCGCCGCCCTCAAGCTCGAAGCTTACGGTAGCGTTATCAAAGTTTTCAATAGCGTTAACACGTAAGAGGTCTGCTTTAACGTTCTTCGCTTCCCTTGCAAAGTACTCCTCTCCGCAAATAAAGAGCATATTGTGTATGTAGTGAGCGCAGGCGTTAGCGGCAACGCTGTCGTTGATTACAGTGCCGTCCTTTGCCTTAAGCTTTCCTGCCCAGCCCGAGCCGCGTGTGAAGTATTCCTTGTTTCTCGGCCAGAAAATTTCGGTTTTTAAGCTGATAGGAGCGCCGAGCTTTCCCGAAAGAACATCCGATTTAAGATCGAGAATTGCCTTTGAATAGCTCCATTGATATCCTATCATAACGAATTTGCCAAGCTCTTCCGCACGCTTTTCTATAATTTCGGCATCTGCCGAAACTCCCGAAAGAGGCTTTTCGCAAAGCACGTTTGAGCCGTGCTCGAGAGCGTAGAGTATTTGTCTTGTGTGAAGATGTATTGGCGTTGTGATGATCGCAAGATCGGCTTCGTTCTTTTCGTAGAACTCTTCCATATTGTTAAAGAGCGGAATGCCTCTTTTCTTTATATCGGGAAGATGCTTTGCACCCTCGGGAAAAGGATCAACCGCGCCGACTATTTCAAAGTTATCAGCCTTTGAAGCAAAAAGCGATCTCCAATAAACCTGCGCATAACCGCCTATTCCAACGCATACAACTTTTACTTTCTTATTGTTCATAATAGACTCCAATTGATTGGTTTTGTAAACTATAGTTATCAAAATATCATTTTTCGGTCAAAGCCCTGTATTTGCTCCATACCTTTTCGAACCAAAGGTCACGGGATTTAGGTATAGGCTTAACGTCAACGCACTCGATTTTGAGTGAGCCTGATTTTCTGACCGTTACGATTTTTTCTCTGCCGCAGGCGTTTTCGGGGATAGGCTTTCTTAACATAAAGTCCTCGCCCGAAAGAACGAATCCAGAGCCTCTTGAGCCGAAGCTCTCTGCAGTGTACGAGATAACCTCGCCAACAGCCTCTGAAATGCGTATAATATCAAGATTCTTGAAAAGATGAGGTATATCGTAAATGCTCGACCATTTATTGTCGTTTGCGAAGCTTTCGATATCGCTCTTTATGTCACCGAGAGCTTTTTTCATCTCGGGGATATCACGAAGGAACGCAAAGTACTGACTCATACGTGAGCTGTATTTATCACGCATTGCGAGAATCGTAGATTTTTCGCCACGGGTAGCCTCTATAATTGCGTTTGCTTCGTCAACTGCCGCCTTAAGTATTTCGTCAAAGCTTTCGGAAACCCTGTTCGTGCTTCTATAAGCTATATGCTCGGCAGCGCGCAGACTTCCTACCTGGCAGGAGTTAAGAGCCGTTCCGCCCGGACGGAATATACCGAGAGAGCCTGCAACCTCTCCTGCCGCATAGAGTCCTTCAACGTTCGTCTGCCAGTTTGAGTCGATACGTATACCGCCGTTGTTGTGCTGAGCGCAAACGGCAACCCTGAGAGGTTCTTTCGTAATATCGATACCGTTATCCATATAGAGCGAAATTGCTCCGGGGTTCATCTTCTTAAGGCGCTCAATGGGAAGGGGAATAAGAGCGTCCGAATTTTTGAGATAAGCGTAGCTGACCTCGTCGAGTCCCGAGAAGCCGTTTTCAAGCCCCGTGGGCTCACGTCTGAAGTCCATGAATACCTCTCTGCCGAGAATTACGCTTTCATGGTAGATTATAAGGTCAACGTAAGAGGAGCCGTGAATTTTTCTTACGTCAAAGGGCCATTCGTAGCCCTTGAGAAATACGTTCTTAAGCGCCTCCATGGGCGTGTCGAAATAATCAAGCAAAAATTCACGCTCAACGCCATTTTTATCAACGGAAATATATCTCGGTAGAACTTGCTGGTACGTTCCCGAAACGTTCCATCTGAAATCGGTTGAAGCGAGTCCGTACTGCCACTCGGAAAGATTTCCGAATGCCGCCCCCGCCTCGAGAGCGAGAGAGGAATTTCCCGTATGGGATACGGGGTAAACGTTGTCCTTGTAGATTGCCGCGGGACCGCCCGTAGCTATAATAACGTTAGCAGCCTTAACCGCCACGTACTCCACATCTGCCGTGTTGGCAGTGTTAATAGCAAGCACGCCCGTAACCTTGCCGCCGTCGGTGAGTATTTTTATCGCCTGAAGCGAATCGAGGATATCTATGCCCTTTTTCATAACCGACTCTTCAAGCACCTCGGTCATTTTCTTTGAGGTGTAAGGACCTATTGACGTCGCGCGGCAATAGGGGTCGTGGTCTGTCTTGTAGCCAACGTATTCTCCGTATTCGTTGGTGGGGAAGCGTACGCCGAGATTTGCGAGCTTCATAAATGATCTGAGAGAGCTTGCCGCCTCGGCTAAGGCAACGTCACCGTCCATAGCTCCGCCCGAGAAAAGAGTCTCAGCCATTCCCAAAACGCTGTCGCCCTCGTCTCCTGCCAAGGAGAGCTTATAATAGGTCTGCTTATCGCTACCCGTGTTGCGTGAAGTACCCGCAAGTCTGCCCTCTGTCATAACGGCAACGTTCTTGACGTTAAGGTCCCATAGCCAATCCGCAGCGTTATAACCTGCGCAGCCCGAGCCTATAACCAGCGCGTCATATTCGTATATCTTCATATTTTTCCTCTTTTATTTTGTATTAAAGTCGTCTTATATGGAAGCCGCCGTCAGCGTTAAGCACCGTACCCGTGCCAAAATCGAGAAGTCCGCTCGCCGCCGCAATAACGCAGTTTGCAACGTCCTCGGGAGTGCCCCAACGCTTGATGGGAGTTATTCCCTCGGAAATGAGCTTGTCGTATTTTGCGGAAACGACCTCGGTCATAGGAGTTTTTATAATTCCCGGTCGAACCTCGAATACGGGAATTCCGTACTCCGCAAGCTTATCCGCAAAGAGAAGCGTAGTCATAGAAACGCCTGCTTTGGATATGCAGTATTCACCACGGCTGGTGCTTGAGGTATAGCTTGAGTTTGAAGCTATATTAACGATTCTCGGAGTGTAGTCCTCAAGTCCCTTGCTCATGCAGTCTATCATAGCGTTTGCGAAGGTCTGGCACATAAAGAACGTGCCCTTTGTATTGATTCCGACAACTCTGTCAAAGCTCTCCTCGGTGGTTTCGAGAACGTCGAGTCTTACCTTGCAGGCAACACCCGCATTATTAACGAGAAGGTCGATCCTTCCGTACTTCTGAAGAACGAAGTCACAAAGCGCACGTCTGTCATCCGCCTTGGAAATATCGCACTTAAAGTAAACTTCATTTTGCATTTCGGGGTGTACGTCGGAATAAATCACCGTGTAGCCCGCAGCCTTCAAGCCGTCTGCAATGCCTTTTCCTATTCCTTGATACGATCCTGTAACAACAGCTATTTTTGACATAATACCTTCTCCTTGTATAAGTTTCTGTAATATTCATTGAATACGGCGCAGCCCGATACGCATTTCGCTCGCATAAGAGCCGTACATTTCGAGCAGGAAACGCAGGTCTTTTTCGTATCGAATTTTCCCTCGAGCCAATCTCGGTAGAACATCGGATAAGCGATAGAGCATCTGCCAAAGCCGACGAGGTCCGCAGCGCCTATATTTATCATTTCCTCTGCACGCTCCATAAGGTCGGCGCGATAGTAAGAAAGTCCCGAGCCGACTATAACGAGATCCTCAAATTTATCCTTAAGGTGCTTTTGTACCGTGATAAATCTCTTAAGACCAACCTCGGGCGCTTCGGGCGCGGTGTACGCTCCCTGACGGAAGGGGCGGTTTATATGAGGATTGTAATAGGGGTTTCCTATCGTTATATTAATCATTCTTATTCCGGCTTCCATGAGCTTTTCAACGAGCATATCCGTCTCGGTGAGGTCAAGCTCGTTGTTCTCGGTAGTGCCGAAGCCGTAAGGCTTTGGAACCATATCCGCAGCGCCGAGTCGTGTTACAACGAGAAAATCCGAGGGAACTGCCGCCTTAACCGCTTTTACGCAGTCGAGATAGAGGCGTGTTCTGTTTTCGAAGCTTCAGCCGTATCTTCCCGGGCGGCTGAATGCCGAGAGAAGCTCTTGAAAAAGATATCCGTGGCAGGATTTTACGTCAACACCGTCAAAGCCCGCATCAACGGCGAGAAGAGCCGAGTCAACGTATTTTTCGGCAAGAGCATCAAGGTACTCGTCGGTAACGATATTTTCGTCGGTCACGGGGCGCTTTTCCTCGTATATCGGGTGGCGGTAAGCAATCATGGGAACTATGCTCTGGCGTCCCGACTGGGTGAGCTGCAATATGATTATGGGCTTTATGCCGCATTCCTCCATGGCAACTCTTCTCAGCATTTCAACAAAGGACTTGAACTCGCCGAGATTTTCACGCGTAAGCATCATCTGTCGGGGATTTGTTCTTCCCTCGGGGCAAACCGCATTTGCCTCCATCCAGATAAGACCCGCGCCCGATTTTGCGGCGTTCACGTATTTAGCTACGGTAAGCTCGCTCGGTGTTCCGTCATTGTTGCAGTCGCAGCCCTCCATAGGCTGAAAAACTATTCTGTTCGGGATATTAACGCCCGAAAATAGTAAGGAGTCGTTAAGTATACTCATTTTTTACCTCAAAATAACTTTACTACTATTTAAATATATACAAGATTATGATATCATACTGTTTTGAAAAAAACAATATCTTTTTAGGCTAAAATATTGCTTTTCGTGCAATTTTATAGTAAAATATATGAGTGTCTTGCTTTTAGATTGTAAAGAGACGGTCGTTTTGAATCCTGACGCTTGGTGAAGGGGGTGTTTTTTTGGACTCACTTAAGGTGCATAAGACTATGGAGGGCGAGGATATACGAATATCATACCGTGAGGGTATAGTGGATAGCGAGCAGATATTCGAGAGCCACTGCCACACACGCTATGAGATAATAGCAGTGTTCGAGGGGAACGTAAGCATAGTTATAGATAACAAAAAATTCACTCTCAGGGCAGGGGAGATTGCGGTTATTCCGCCTCTTGCTTATCATAGCGTTTTCGGCAGAGAGGAGATTATGTATAAAAGAGCTACGGCTCTTTTCGAGGAGTCTGTCATACCGAAGGAGATTGAAAAGGATTTTAAGGCTAAAACGCTTTCGCAGTCCATATCCTCGCACGAGCTTCTCATCTCAACTCTCGATAGAATAAAGAGCGTTTTCACCGAGAGCCGAGACGAAAGCTTTCTGCCGCTTATAAAAAGCTTTTTGGTTGAGGCGCTTTATATACACACGTATAAAGACACTGCCGCAACCAAGGAAAAATCCCACCCGACCGTCAAGGCGGTTGCCGAATATATTGACGGGCATATAAGCGAAATGCTGACGCTCGAGGTTATTGCCGAGCGTGTGTTTTTGTCAAAATCCTCGGTCAGCCATATATTCAAAAGAGAAATGAAGATCTCGGTGAAGCAGTATATTCTTCAAAAGAAGCTTGCGTACGCCGCAAAGCTTATAGCGAACGGCACGGGAGCGGGCGCGGCGGCAGCCGCTGTCGGCTACGATAACTACGCCAATTTTTATAAAATGTATAAAAAAATTCTCGGTTCTTCACCGAGAGGGAAAAGGAAAATCGTATGAATTTATCAAGTAAAATTCTATCGTTTCTTCTTGTCGTTGCGCTTTGCTTTGCGTTTTTATCATCGTGTGACGTCAGGGAGCTTTTAGATAGGAATAACGAAAACTATGAGAATACTCTCGGCACTGAGAGTGATACCTCAGACTCAGAGAGCGGAGATGAAAACGGCGAAGACGACAAGCCCGAGGACAAACCGGAAGATAAGCCCGAGGATAAACCGGAAGACAAGCCTAACGAAGAAGAGAAGAAGGATATATTTGAGGAAACCGATCCGCCTCTTTCCGATCCTTACGTAGGCGTAAGCAAGAGCGAGTTTTACGAAAATTACAAGCCCGCAACGAGCTATATGGACTCTTATTACAGAACTCAGCACTGTCTTATGTCGGGCTCTATCGAGAGTCAGGACCAATATGCGACAATATCCGAAAACAGACCTATGCAAGACTCGTTATATTTAAGAAACTCGGCGATGCTCTATTCCGAGGATAAAAACACCTATTATATAGTGGATTACGAGGGAGATATAGTCGGAGCGGTATACCGCGGCGGAGCGTACGTAACGCTTGAAGAGGTTGCGGCGTACGTTTACGCATTCGGTGAAATTCCCGCAAATTACATAAGCAAAAAGAGCGGAAAGCCTTCGACAAATCCGTGGGGTGAATATCTCAGATTGAATCATTCGAAGTTTTCGGGAGATACCACAAGATATCCGTACGAGCCTGTTTTACCTAATATTTCGGGCTGCGGCGGTTCGCTCTATTATTATGAAATGGACATCGGAACCACGGGAACGACCTGCGATCCCGATTACAAGGCCGCCATATACAACGACGGCTCGAAGATAACGAGAGGCGCTGCTCGAATAGTTTACGGTAAGTATGACCTGAACGGCAACGGCACGTACGACGAGGGCGAGCTTTACCTCTTCTATACGAATAATCACTATAACGATTTCAGAGAATACCTTAATTACCGCGGCGGTTGGGGTGAGATATTCGGCAATATCACGGGCGGCGGCTCGATATCCGACGTATTCGACTACAATCCCACCGATTACGTTCCCGTTATAGCGAAGGATTTCACGGCGGACGATTTCACGGCTGTGAGCTATAACGAAACGGTTGTCGTGCTTATTCTCCAGAGAAAGCTCGAATTTGTGTAAAAGCTTTGGAATAAAGCTTCTCTATCACTATCAAAAACATAAAACCCCTCAGGCAGAGCCGCGCCGCAAGGCACAAAACTCTCCGAGGGGATTTTTATTAATGTTATTCTGCGCTTTTGCTTAAAGTTATCCGTTGCTCCAGCGCTTCTATAAATTCGTCGTTGTCCTTAACGCTTACGGTGGTTACGTCAAAGCGGTTGTATTTTATATTCACGTGCTCCATTGAGTTTTTGAGCGAGACCATAGATTCCGAATACATCTTTCGCTCCTTGGTTATCCCTCGTATGTTGGAATACGGAATATTCCGCTTCATAAAGAAACCGAACTTGATGAAAAGCGAGCTTTCCCTAAGCTCAACGTATCCGAAAAGCGGAGAGAAGAGAAAGTAAAACGTGAAGACGTCAACGGGAAGTAAAGCAATCAGCGCGACAGGCTCGAATGCCGCAAGGACAGTCAATGTGAGCATTAACAAAGACGTCGGTATCCATATCGCATAGAATAGCTTGCCGATAAGCGGCCTGTATTTTTTGTTTTCCATATTGGCTCTCTTTCTGACAGAATTATGAATCTTTACGCAATCATGCGAATTTTAGGCTCGTTCGTTTCATATTGCTTGTAATTAACGTAATTATGATACCATTTTTTGCAAAAGATGTAAAGTACTTGGCGTAAAAATATGTGGATAAAGAGAAGTGAGAGGCGGCGAGAAGGTTAGGGATAAAGTAAAAAAGACACCGCTACGGCGACCTGCGATAAAGCAGGTCAGCCGAACGATGTTTGCCCTTGCGGGCAAGTGATGTCGGCTTCGCCTAATGATGCAGCCTTTGGCTGTGATGTTGTGCCTTTGGCACAATGGGCAAACATCACATCACTCGCGACCATCGGGAGCAACATCACTATGAGCAAGGCGAATAACATCACTTTTGCGTAAGCAAAAACATCATTCCTTTACCATCCGAAAAGAAAATATCGTATAACACACTATACCTTGCAATGCAAGGTGTAGTGCAAAAGGGACGAAATCTCGTCCCTTTTAATAATATTGAT
>SVUD01000060.1 GCA_015063445.1 Oscillospiraceae bacterium | reverse complement strand
CCGCCGTGAAAGGGCGGTGTCTTAACCGCTTGACCAACGAGCCAAATGGTAGCGGATGTCGGATTTGAACCAACGACCTGCCGGGTATGAACCGGACGCTCTAGCCAACTGAGCTAATCCGCCATTCGTGCGACTCATTAAATCGCTTCAATATTATATCATAGCAACAAGTGATTGTCAAGAGTTTTCAGCAAAAAAAATCGCTTTTTTTAGAGAAAGTAATTTTATCTCAAAAAATCGAAAAAAAAGACAATTTTTTTAAAAAAAATCCTTGACAAATCGAAAGTATTGAATTATAATAGCAAAAAGTCCGCTTGAGAGCTTTTTTTCAGGCGGGCGATTTTGTTTTCAGAAAAAGCGTTTTCACTTTGCGGCTCAAAGGTGTTTTTAAAATCCCTCAAATAATTTCGCTTCGGGGTGAATATACTCGTTTTGGTGAAGTCACAATAGTGTTAAGCGTTACAGTTTAAAATGGATATAATCAGATATTAATATATAATGAAAGGGTTATCGAAAAGACAAAAGACGTAATAGTAGTTTTCGATAATAACGGTGCAGTTATGCAAAGAGTTTATAATTTTTCGGCAGGACCTTCGATGCTTCCTCTTGAGGTGCTTGAAAAGGCGCAGAGCGAGATGCTTTGTTACGGAGAATCCGGAATGTCCGTCATGGAGATGAGTCACAGATCAAAGGATTTTGTAGAGATCATTGAATCGGCGGAGGCTTCACTTCGTAAGCTTATGAATATTCCTTCAAATTATAAGGTTCTCTTCCTTCAGGGAGGAGCTTCCACTCAGTTTGCGGCAGTACCGTTGAATCTTCTTTCCGATCACAAGTGCGCGGATTATATAGTTTCCGGACAGTTTTCGGATAAGGCAGCAAAGGAAGCTAAAAAGTATGGCGATATAGTTATTGCCGCAAGCTCAGCGGGGGCAACCCCCAGCTTCTCGGTCATTCCCAAAACCGAGAGAAGCGATTTCAGACCCGACGCTGATTACGTTCATATCTGCTTTAACAATACCATTTACGGTACGAAGTTTAACTATATTCCCGATACGGGAAATATTCCTCTTGTAGCCGATATTTCTTCTTGTATTCTTTCAGAGCCGATAGACGTATCAAAATTCGGACTCTTATACGCAGGAGCGCAGAAGAATATTGCTCCCGCAGGACTTACTATAGTTATAGTTCGCGAGGACCTTATCGGAAATGCCCGTCCCGATACTCCGGTTATGCTGAACTATAAAACACTTGCGGATAATAATTCTCTTTACAATACTCCTCCTTGCTATTGCATCTATATGGCAAAGCTTGTATTTGATTGGGTTCTTTCGATAGGCGGTCTTGAAGAGATGAAGCGCCGTAATGAAAGAAAGGCAAGTCTTCTTTACGATTATCTCGATGGTCAGAAGTATTATACCGCTCCCGTTGATAAGAAATGCCGTTCTATGATGAACGTAGTATTCGTTACGGGAAATGCGGAGCTTGATAAAAAGTTCGTTAAGGAGGCTGAGGCCCAGGGACTCAGAAACCTCGCGGGTCACCGTTCAATTGGCGGTATGAGAGCGTCTATATACAATGCTATGCCTTACGAGGGAGTTGAAAAGCTCGTGGCATTTATGAAAAAGTTCTCGATAGAGAATCCCAAGCTTTAAATAACACGGGCAGCTCGTATAGGGCTGCCCTAATGCTTTAAGTAAGAAAAGAGGTAAATAAAATGACTAACATTAAGCTTATAAATAAAATAGCAAAAATAGGAACCGACGTTTTCGATAAGGATAAATACACGGTATCCGATAGCGTAGAAAATCCCACGGCTCTTATGGTAAGATCCGCAAAGCTTCACGATACGGTTTTTGACAAGGAAACGATAGCTATCGCAAGAGCGGGAGCGGGAGTAAACAATATTCCGTGCCAAAGATGCGCTGAGGAGGGAATAGTGGTGTTTAACACGCCCGGCGCGAACGCAAACGCGGTTAAGGAGCTTACGGTGGCGGCATTGCTTTTAGCTTCGAGAGATATTGTTGACGGTGTTGCGTGGGCAAACACGCTTGAGCCCGACGATGAGGCTGCGGCAAAGGTTGAAGCGGGCAAGGGACAGTTCGCAGGCTCAGAGCTGTTTGGTAAAACGCTTGGAGTTATCGGTCTCGGAGCAATCGGAGGACTCGTTGCAAACGCCTGCGTAAGACTCGGCATGAAGGTTATAGGATACGATCCTTATCTCTCTGTTAACGCCGCTTGGAATCTTTCGGGCTCTGTTATCAAAGCCGATGACTATAATGATGTATTCACTAAATCTGACTACATTAGTTTGCATATTCCCGCTTTAGCGACTACAAAGGGCATGATAAATGCAGAGGCAATAGCTAAAATGAAGGACGGCGTAAGAATAATTAATCTCGCAAGAGGAGAGCTTGTTAACGCTGATGATCTTAAGGCTGCGCTTGAGTCGGGAAAGGTTAAGAGATACGTTACGGATTTCCCGTCTAAAGACACGATAGGCGTTAAGGGAATTATAAATATTCCCCACCTTGGAGCATCTACCGAGGAGAGCGAGGATAACTGCGCTGTTATGGCCGCAAGAGAGCTTGTTGATTATATCGAATACGGAAACATAAAGAATTCCGTAAATTATCCCGACGTTTCCATTCCCGTGAGCGCGGATAAGCTTACCCGTGTTGGAATATTGCATAAAAATATCGCTAATATGATTGCGGGAATCACGGCTATCATATCTAAGGCGGGACTTAATATCGAGCATATGGCAAACGGCTCGCGCGGAGAATTCGCTTATACCCTTATTGAAATAAACGCGCCGATTTCCGAGGAATACAGAGCGCAAATAGAGAACATAGATGGGGTTATCAGCGCAAGAATAATCTAATCATAACGTTTGCGCGGCAAATTAATAACCTCTGTCCCCGCAAAATCATAATATTTGCGTAGCAAATTCATAACGGTGAGCGAAAGTGAGACTTGTGCTCTAAGCTAAAAGCGGCAGAAGCGCTGTAAAAAGCGCCTCTGCCGTACTTTTTTGCGGATTTAAACAACCTAAGATCGAAAATTTATCTTTTTTCTTCATTTTGTTAAGGCTTTTATTCGTGTTTTTTCTCTTTATCAGGCGGAAATAAAGAAGAAATTACGAGCATTTACAACATTCTTTGGTACATAATAATAAAAAAGCGCTTTGATTTTTGTTAAAAATTGCAGAAAAATATTGATTTTTCCTAAAATATATGATAATATATTTAAGTTAAAAAATGATATGATGCAAAACAAGAGGGAAACAAGATGATTCGTACAGACTTAAGAAACATAGCTATTATAGCGCACGTTGACCACGGAAAAACAACTCTCGTTGATGAAATGCTTCGCCAGGGCGGCATTTACCGTGAAAATCAGGAGATGGCGGACAGAGTTATGGACTCGGGCGATCTTGAGCGTGAGCGCGGAATAACTATTCTTGCAAAAAACACCGCTATTCATTATAAGGACGTCAAGATTAACGTTATAGATACCCCCGGTCACGCTGATTTCGGAGGCGAGGTCGAGCGTATTCTTAAAATGGTTAACGGCGTTATTCTCCTTGTTGATGCCGCGGAGGGACCGATGCCTCAGACGAGGTTCGTCCTTGAGCGCGCTCTCGCGATGAATCACAAGGTTATAGTCGTTGTAAACAAGATCGACCGTCCCGACGCAAGACTTGATGAGATTGCGGACGAGGTGCTTGAGCTTCTTATAGAGCTTGACGCAAGCGATGAGCAGCTCGATTCTCCTATGCTCTTCTGCTCGGGAAGAGCAGGTACGGCTTCCTTTGATCCCCATACTCCCGGCAAGGATCTTACCCCTCTTCTTGATAAAATACTCGAATATATGCCCGCTCCCGAGGGAGAAGAGGAAGATCCTCTTCAGCTTCTCGTTTCCTCTATCGACTATAACGAGTTCGTCGGCAGAATCGGTATCGGAAGAATAGAGCGCGGTGTTATAAGGCAGGGTCAGGGCGTGTCGATTTGTAACTTCCACGGCGACGGCAAGTCAAGACCTGCTAAGATAGTTTCTATATATCAATTTGACGGGCTTAAGAGAATTCCCGTTGAAGAGGCTAAGGTTGGAGATATCGTATGCTTCTCGGGCTGCGAGGATATCTCGATAGGCGATACCGTGTGCGCTCCTTCAGCGCCCGAGCCTCTTGAATTTGTCAAGGTAAGCGAGCCGACGATGGAAATGACCTTTGCCGTTAACGACTCCCCATTTGCGGGTAAAGAGGGTAAATTCGTTACGTCCCGTCATCTCAGAGCCCGTCTTTACCGTGAGCTTCTTAAGGACGTATCTCTCCGTGTTACCGACGGCGAAACAACCGATAGCTTCCGCGTTGCGGGAAGAGGTGAAATGCACCTTTCCATTCTCATTGAAAATATGCGCCGTGAGGGATACGAGCTTTGCTGCTCAAACCCGAGAGTTCTTTACAAGGAGATTGACGGTGTCAAGTGCGAGCCTATTGAGAACGTTATAATCGACGTTCCCGAGATATATATGGGCTCGGTTATGGAAAAGCTTGGCTCAAGAAAGGGCGTTCTTACCGATATGCAGCTTCACGGCACACGTCAGAAGCTCTTCTATACAATTCCCACGCGTTGCCTCTTCGGTTACAGAAGCGAGCTTCTCACCGATACAAGAGGAGAGGGACTTATCTCTTCTATCTTTGCGGGCTATGAGCCCTTCAAGGGTGAGATCAAGACGAGATTTACGTCGTCCCTCGTTGCAAGTGAAAAGGGAATCGCTACCACCTACGGACTCTTCCAGTCCCAAGACAGAGGACCGCTCTTTATCGGTCCCGCAACTCCCGTTTACGAGGGCATGATCGTTGGAGAGAATCCTAAGAGCGATGATATCGAGGTTAACGTTTGCAAGGAAAAGCATCTTACCGCCATTCGTTCCTCGGGCGCAGATGAAAAGCTTACTCTTATCACGCCTATACAGATGTCGCTTGAGGAGGCTATCGAGTTCATCAATGATGACGAGCTTATCGAGGTAACTCCCAAGAGCATAAGACTTCGTAAGGTAGTGCTTGACACACCCTCGAGAAAGAGAATTCAGGCTCAGAAGAGGGCTGCTCTCAAAGAAGGAAAATAATTTTTCGGGCTTAGGGATTTAGGCGTAACCGAATAAAAACGGTAGGGGTGTTTTTAAAAAAAGTGCCTCTACCGTTATTTTATCTGTATTTAAAAGATATTAAGGTTGAAAAACTGCGTTTTTCTTCTTTTTAATTATAGTTTTTATTCTATCCTCGTTTCCTCGCTCAGCGTACCTTTGTACGCTTCTCGCTCGTTAACAGAGGATTTCCGCACAAAATCCCGTTGCCCGAGGGCTTAGGTATTAGCGTGAAGCTCTTGTGAGAGCATTCACGCAGTGATATAAATCCCTTTGGGATTTTCGATATGTTGCTAAAGCAACTCGATATGCCTACGGCTCGATATGTTCGCTTACGCAAACGTGGTAAATTTCATTTCACGTAGAGTAAGGCGAGTATGTTAAAATGTGAGAAGATAACCGAATAAAAACGAAAAAGCGGTAGAAGCATTGTCAAGAAAGCAGTGCCTCTACCGTTCTTTTATCTAAATTTAAAAATAACTAAGGTTGAAAACCTGCGGTTTTCTTCGTTATTATTGAAGTTCTTGTTTTGAATTTAATGACTCCGCTTCTTGTTTTACGTTTCTTTTTCGCGGAAAAGAGAAATAATATCCTTGGATAAAAGCAAAATTACAGTTGCCGATAGCGCAGCGATACCGATTCTTATGAAAATGAATTCACGGAATGTATAAACTGTTATAACCAAAAGCAGAAGAAAAAGCAGGTTTTGAAAAGCTTTATTTACATTTACGGTGTAGTGTCCCGTGATTTTCTTTATGTTTGCAATTCCGAGAGCTGCGAGTAGAAGAAAGCCGATTGCCGTTATAATTGCGGCGGCATAAATTTGCGACCGACCGACAATTAAAAAATCAAGCGCTACGGTTAGCAGCGCCGGTACGATTCCCGAAAATAACACGCCCCTTACCTTTTCATTGGCTATCGCTATACTCGAAGAGCATTGAGCTAATGCGAGTGGTATTGGTATTATTGCGCTTATAAATAACACGGGGAGGGCGCTCATATATTCCTTCGGCGCTAAAAGAACGAAAAATTCGGGCGCTAAGCATAAGAATAGAATTATAAGCGGTACGGATGCTGTGGTCATGCGGTCGAGGGTTTTTCGTATTTGGCGGTATTCGTCTGCCCTCGCGCGTCTCATTATCCATGGTGAGAGGGCGCTCATGATTCCGCTTGTGATTGCGGTTGGAGCAACGCCTGCCGAGTAGGCTACAGAGTATTTGGCAAGCTCGCTTTTTCCGATTAAGCTTGATATAAACAGCTTGTCTGCTTGCGATATTGCCATGATCGAGACGTAATAAGGAAACAGAGGGAGCGCAAGCCTCAAAAGAAAGAAGACCGACGAGCGCATGAATTTAAGTGTGTCACGAAAATTCATAAATCCTTCTTTTGTTTCCAAGCTCGCGTTTTTAACGGTTAAGACCAAAATATACGCCGCGGTTATAACGAGCACCGAGGTGACAGCTCCTATTTTGACTGTGACGTGAGGAGCGCTTGTGAAGGAGTTGATTCGTAAGAGGGCGATACTTATTATGGGTGCTGTAACACTCTGCATGAGCGACGTTATAAGGGGAGGTATCCAGCTGTATAGGAATTTACAGCGTGAAACGAAAAGATTGATCAGAGATATTGAAATAACCGCCGCAAACAGAAACGGATATGCAAGAGTGAAGCTCATTCCAATGCCGCCGAGCTTGTTTATCAGCCAAAGCGCTGCGGTAATAGGTATAGCTCCCCAGACGGATATCGCCCACGCCGAAAGAATTGAAAGAAAATGCCGTTTTCTTTCCTTTTGAAACAGGCGCATTATAATTCCGCCCGATATTTCCATAGTCGCAAGAACCGCCGAAAGAGACAGAAGCGTTGAGAATAAAGAGTATTCACCGTAGTCGAGGGGTGAAAGCAGTCTTGTAAAAACGGGGGTAAAGAGAAAAGCCGCAGCCTTGCACGCAAGATTCGTAATAGTGAAAAAGAGGGATGAGCGAGCGGGAACGTTTATGTTTTTTATATTAAGTTTTTCCGTAAGAGCCCTTAACGCTCCGTCCTTCTTTACCTTTTGCTTCATTGTTTTTCTCCTATAACGTACTGTCAATATTTTTTCATAAGCTTCATATAATAAACCAAACAACTTTTAGACGTTTTGAATATATTTTCCAACGCAATAGTCATTTTGGATAATATTGGAGCGGATTTACAGAGAAAAATGCAAGTTTTGTAAAAATATCTTGCAAAACTATTGATTTTCGTAAAATAATATGATACAATAAAGCATATTTTAAAATATATGGTCGAGGTAAATTCAAATCGACCGGCTTGGAGGAATAAACCAATGTTCAAATCAGAGTATTTAAACGATCTTATGGCGCGCGTAGAGGCAAGAAATGCGGGCGAGCCCGAATTTCATCAGACAGTGCGCGAGGTTCTTGAATCTATTGAGCCCGTGCTTGAGCAGCGCCCCGAATACATAAAAGCGGGAGTTATCGAAAGACTCGTTGAGCCCGAGAGAATTATTAAGTTCAGAGTTCCGTGGGTTGACGATAACGGAAACGTTCAGGTTAACCGAGGCTTCAGAATTCAGTTCAACAGCGCAATAGGTCCTTACAAGGGAGGACTTCGCTTCCATCCTTCCGTAAACGAAAGCATTATCAAATTCCTTGGATTTGAGCAGACCTTCAAAAATTCGCTTACAGGTCTTCCTATGGGAGGCGGTAAGGGCGGCTCTGACTTTGATCCTAAGGGCAAATCCGATATGGAGGTTATGCGCTTCTGCCAGAGCTTTATGACAGAGCTTTCTAAGTATATCGGAGCGGATACAGACGTTCCCGCAGGCGATATCGGTGTCGGCGCAAGAGAGATTGGATATCTTTTCGGACAGTATAAGCGTCTCAGAGACGAATTTACGGGAGTTCTTACAGGAAAGGGCATTACTTACGGCGGCTCTTTAATACGCCCCGAGGCAACAGGCTTTGGCGCAGTATACTACACCGCTTATATGCTCAAGGACTTCGGTGAGGATATCGAGGGCAAGACGTTTGCCGTTTCGGGATTTGGAAACGTTGCTTGGGGAACTGTTAAGAAGATCACCGAGCTTGGCGGTAAGGTTGTAACAATCTCCGGCCCCGACGGATACGTTTACGATAAGGACGGTATAAATACCCCCGAAAAGATAGATTATCTTCTTGAAATGAGAGCCTCATGCCGTAACAGAGTAGAGGACTATGCGGATAAGTTCGGCGTTCCGTTCTTCAAGGGCGAGAAGCCTTGGGGCGTAAAGGTTGACGTTATTATGCCTTGCGCTACTCAGAACGAGGTAGGTCTTGAGGAAGCTAAGAAGATAGTCGCAAACGGCGTTAAGTACTACGTTGAGGTTTCAAACATGCCCACGACGAACGAGGCTGTCGCGTATCTTATGGCAAACGGTGTTACCGTTGCTCCCTCTAAGGCGGTTAACGCAGGAGGCGTGTCGGTTTCGGGCCTTGAAATGTCGCAGAATTCGATGCGTTACAGCTGGTCGGCAGAGGAGGTTGACGAGAAGCTTAAG
>SVUD01000059.1 GCA_015063445.1 Oscillospiraceae bacterium | reverse complement strand
AGAAACTTTGCCGGTTTGCCTTGGCAAATGCGCTCTTGCCTTTTTGCAAGGCGTAAGGCAAATTTCAGGCGCTCGCCTTTGTCTCTATTTGCGAGCGCAAAGGTTACAAATCCTGTCATTCCGACCAAAAAAACAAGAGTTCCTTTGGGGACTCTTGTTTTTTGTCGAATGATGTGATGAAGAACCTGCTCCCGAGGCAATTCCGGCTCTATATTCAACCCAAAGTACTTGCCGAGGGAGAAACTTTGCCGGTTTGCCTTGGCAAATGCGCTCTTGCCTTTTTGCAAGGCGTAAGGCAAATTTCAGGCGCTCGCCTTTGTCTCTATTTGCGAGCGCAAAGGTTACAAATCCTGTCATTCCGACCAGTGTGAGTGTCCATAAGGGCACTCACATTTTTTATATCTGTTATGAACACTCTTATATTTTTTGCTTAATATTGAGTTTTATTGAGCGGATACGCCTGCTCTTTTCTAGGTTGCTTTGATATCATAGGTGTATAATTTTGATTGATTCAGATCGACATCATACAAATTTATCGAAGTGATTTCGAGATTATCATAGGTCGTGTAATAATAAATACCTCTATCCACATTGCAACAGCTGCTGTACTGCGTATATTCAAAGCAATCGGCTGCTTGAACACACCCTTTTGGCATCGCAACTGCATTAAGAATGTGAAAGAACTGATTTACGTTTGATTTTTCATTATTCTCCGACACCGAGTTCTCCTTTACAAAAAGAGCTCTGATAAACCGCGACGCGCTTGAATAATCACCCGGTAAGCCCAATGCTCCAAAACCCAAGCTATAATTTTTCATTGGTATGCTTTCCCTGAATTGAGAAGTCGCGTAACCTATGCCAAGCCCCATATAATGACTCGCGTTCGTATAATGATATTCAAAGGGCGGATTGTTGGTCAGGATCTCAAACGGATTATCGTATATTTTCAAACCATCTATCAACGGCTCTGCTACAATGCTGTGTTTTTTATCGCTTATCATCCAATGTAGCGGAGACAGCTGAAGCTGCTCGCTAAAGTTTATATTGACCAAATTGACTTTTTCAAGCAGAACCTTTGCTTCACAAACACTGGTACACTGCGCCAAAATCCAATAAATCAGTTCATACGGTGAGACGTTTACCTTTTCCGCTATAAAGCTATGGTAGACAGCATTTTCGGGAAAGTTCAAGCCCACCATACTAAGCCCCTTTTCGTTGGTAGCCTCATAATAAAGAGGAAAGCCGTCGACAACACAAGCCATACCAATCATCGCATAGTGAGATTTTATCGGCTTCTCACAACGCATATTAATTTCATAATTGCGCGGAGTAATCACCACTCTTTCACCGTATCCGCAATAAAAATCCAAATTCCTGCCGAAATAGGAATCGCCTCTTCTATAACAAATAGCAGTACACATAAAAACTCCTTTTGCTCATTTTTTAATTATAGTATCATCCGAGCTTTAACTTAATTAGTTTTTCTCCTTTTCACCTCAGCTATACGATTTTTTCTTTTTATCTGACACTAAAAAACAATTCGTCTCAACAAGCCATCCTGCGCCTTTACGCTTCCTTCTGCCCTCTTCTTGATACAAAAAAGCCATTCCTTTTTGATAAAAAGAAATGGCTTTTGAAATTAAATCTATTAAATCTTTAAATCTATTTTAAAACAGTATTTTGGGATATTACCGTTGAAAAGACTACTTTAGTTTACAAACAAACGGTTTTCAATTTTGGACTGTGCGCCAAGTAGACGAATCTATAGAACGAATTGAGTTTGAATAATTCGAGATTGCTACTTTCGCCTTGCCGTAATAGCTAACGGGTGCTCTCCACTTTATCAATCCATCTTCTTCTGAATAAGTGCATTGCATAACCGTTTTATATGCTTGTATCTCATCCCCTATTGGATACGTGGTTAAATCGCCCGCAACATAGGTGTAAGTGATATACTCGTTATCACTGAGGTATTCAACCTGAAAGAGAAGGCTATACGAATTAGTCTTATCTATCATTAGGGTGCTTAAGGTTACGCCCTGAACGTTCTGCTGAGAATAAATCACATCACCGACTTTATTCAAAGTCTCGTGAATAATAGGCTTTTTAGTTGCATTAAGACCGTAAGATACTTCGTCGAGAATCTTCTTTATCAAATCAAGGTGGTTCTCACCGATCTTATCAGCCTCTTCGTTGTCAGGGAAAACCTCATCGGGAGGATAATCAAAAAGAGAAAGCGAAACCCCCACATAAGACGATTGATCATCCACAAATCCAAGAGCATACTGCCACGCCGCAAAAACGCCCGATACGGTAAACAAGAATAAAAACGCGGAAATTAAAGTTAGTCTATACCGCATCAATAGCGTCTCCTTAAGAGATCAAGGCGGTCTTCTTTTTCTTCTCTCAGCTTTTTCTCCATAATAGGAGTAATGATAGCCGTACCAAATGCGAGAAGAATACATAGCCAGCCTGCAGGCGACTGCATAAAGAGAACAAGGCTTCCTACAAAAGGAATTCGCTGCCCCTTGTAAATAGCTCTCATCTGAGAGTAGCGCACGGGGAATCTGTCAGCAGCCTCTACCGCGTCTCCCTGCAAGAGATAATAATATTCATCGGGGTGACTCTCGTTTGGGGGTTCTATGCCTACTATACGGTGAACGATCATCATTTCGTCCACTTCATAGACAACGATATCATAAAGCTCTATGTCCTCTTCCTTAGGCATTTTATAGGTTGCGATAAGGTCAAACGTCTGAATTTGGTCGGTGATACCGAGGTCGTTAAGATAAGAATTCTTCTTATGAACCTTTGCCATAGAGCCTGTTTGAACTACTCTGTAAGTAGGTATATTTTCAAAATAGGTATTTTGCGTTGAGTTAATTAAGAGAGAGACGAGGAATACAATCAGGAAAACGGCAAGCAGAAAAACGGTGAAGGTATAATCCACCACCTTAAAAAATCTGCTTTTTGAAGCATCTCTATACGCTTCTTCGATAATCTCGTAGTCTTCCTCGCCGCTTCGTATTAATTTTACGTACAAGCGATATATGGCGGTTATGCAAATTGCGGAAAATCCCGTAAGCAAAATGAAAACTATAAGACAAAGGAAGAAGACGTAAGTATCATACGACGTCATTCCCATTTATAATTCCCCAAATAAAATTCATTAATAGAGATAAGCACAGCCGCATTTCGCGGCTGCGCTCATAATACTTATTTATTAGTTACCCTGAGTAGTGGTTCCGTTCTGGTTAACGGTTCCGTCAGTAACTCTTGCTACAATGTTTCCGCCAAGAGCAGC
Organism: Oscillospiraceae bacterium; assembly: GCA_015063445.1. The sequence continues at coordinate 5,456 of SVUD01000059.1, read as the reverse complement.
TCTGAACGCATCGTGCTCAACCTTAGTGTCAAGAACGAAGACCTGAGAAAGAGCGATCTGAGCTCTGAGATCAGCCTCATCAAGCTCGTAGGTAAAGGTTCCGTCATCTTCTTTGTGCCAACTGAACACCTCATCAAGCTCACCGTTGCCGGGATTAGTGAACGTAAAGATATCAACAGGGGTACCGGTTTCACTGTAATTACCCTGGGCATCCATCTTGTACTGCATAGGAACAGTAGTAGTGAAGTAAAGCTCGGAAGGAACTGCATTATCCTTAATAGTCTGAGGAGCATTGGTCGCAGGTGTGAAGGTGACCTTGAGGTAGATAGGCTGAGAATTGTTAGATTCAAACAGGAGCAGAGACTCGTGATTATTATTAGCCGGATTCTGATCAACGTAAAGAACAAGGTTGCTCTCGATGTGATATGTACCGTTTGCACCGGTGAGAACCGCATCGGTAATGGTTACCTTTGCTTCAGCATAAGCATCAGCGATGTCGTTGGTTCCTGCGTAGGACCAGGTTGCGTATACGCCGCCGATTGTAAGACAAAGAGCGAGCAAAACGAGAAGTGATAAGCTTTTAATTTTCATTGTTAAATTCCCTTTCAAAATTTAGTAGGTTACCCGTATTATACTATAGAAGAATAAAAATGTCAATAGAGAATATTAAATTTATTTTTGATTTTTGATATTAAATTTATTTTTGATTTTTGATATTAAATTTATTTTTGATTTTTAAAAACAGTTTTCATAATTGTTGAAATCTTTGGCGGCGTGCCGTAAAGAAGGACTCCGACACGGTATATTTTAGCCGACAGGACACCGATAAAAGCAGTTGATGCGACGAGTATAGAAATAGAGATAAAAATCTCATACCAAGCCACCGTGCTCATACAGATTCTTGTGAACATTGCCATAGGGGACGTGAACGGAACGTAGGAGCAAATCTTCATCAGAACCGAATCTACGTTTCCCTCTACCATCGAGAACATAACAACCATAAAGGCGATTATGAAGAGGAACGTTATGGGAAGAACAGAGGTGTTTATATCCTCAAGCTTTGATGCGGTTGAGCCTATAGCTCCGTAGAGGAAAGCATAAATCAGAAATCCGAGCACAAAGAACACAAGAAGATAAATAAAGAGTTCAAGCGGCATATCAAATATAGATGCCACTATCGGACTTGTGAAGCTCGATTTATTTAAGTTATATAAAAGCATCGCAGAGCCGAAAACGAGGAAAAGCTGCGAAAAGCCCGCAATGCAGGATGCGAGAACCTTACCGAACATCATACTTGTCGGCTTTGCGCTGGTAATAAGAAGCTCCATAGCTCTTGAGCTTTTTTCCGTTGCTACGTTCGTTGCAACCATTTGTCCGTATAATGCAATAACCATATACAAAGCCATAATCATTATATACGTATAAAAATAATTCTGCACCTGGTCCTTGCCGAGCGCAACAGCTTCGCTCTCTATCGTAACGGACATTATTTCGCCTGCCACCTCGGGAGCAAGTCCGCTGTTTATCATAGCGTTTACTCTGTAGACCTCCTGGAGCACCGTATCGGCTACAGCCTTATTGGCATCCCACATAGAGAGGTTATCAACGTAGTAGGTGTAGGAAGATGCGCTATTCATTACGAAAGCGCAGGAGGCATCGCCTGAAATTATCTGCGCCTTTACGTCCTCTACACTTCCCTCTGCTAAGTTTACCTTGTAATCCGGAAATGCCTCTGAAAAATAGCTCTGCACAAGGGCTGATATAACTCCGTCATCTGCATAGACGAGCATTACGGGAAGCCGGTCGGGAGAGGGCTGAACGTCATCGCCATCAGAGTCAAAAAGCGATATAATGTTCGGAATGAACATAGCTACCGAAATAGCCAGAACGAGAAAAATCGTAATGCCGACGAAAATTTTGTTTTTGAGATAGCCCGCCAGCTCAAATTTCAGTATTTTACCAAATTGTTTCATTGTTTTACCTCCTAAACCGTTTCGCCTGCGTATTCCACGAAAATGTCGTTAAGAGAAGGCTCGAAGACCTTAAGTTCATCTATGTCGAATTTTTCAACAAGATTTTTCATCATTTCCTGCTTATCCTGCGGATTTTCAAGTAAGATAAGCAGTGTGCCGTCATCACGCTCGGTACAGATATCGCCAAGAGCGGTCTTTATCTCTTCTTTTCTCTGCGAGCTTACAACAAGCTTATCTCTGACGTAGTTTCTCTTTATATCATAGAGATCTCCGCTTATTACAACCTTGCCTTTGTTGATAATCGCTATGCTGTCGCAAAACTCTTCTATATAGCTCATCTGATGGCTTGAAAACAGGACGATTTTTCCTTTCGAAATCTGCTCCTTTACCACATCTTTAAGAAGCATTGCGTTTACCGGATCTAGTCCCGAAAACGGCTCGTCAAGAATGACGATATCGGGATCGTGAGCAAGTGCGGTAATCAACTGAATTTTCTGCTGATTACCCTTGGAAAGTGTATCAAGCCGCTTGTTTCTGTACTCGGTCATTCCGAGTCGCGAGAGCCAATAATCAATCGCTTTTATTGCATCATTCTTGCTCATTCCTTTAAGCTCGGCAAAGTAAACGAGCTGGTCAATGATAAACTTTTTCGGATAGAGTCCTCTCTCCTCAGGAAGATAACCGATTCCGATTTTTCCGTAATCTATTGGCGCTCCGTCGAGAAGAATTTCGCCGCTATCCTGAGGAAATACGTTCATAAGTATGCGGATAGAGGTGGTTTTTCCCGCTCCGTTTCTTCCGAGAAGACCGAAAGCCTTGCCGCCGCTCGCCGTGAAGGAGACACCTTTCAATACTTCCTTTTCTCCAAAGGACTTGTTTATATTTTTGAGTTCCAGTACCATATAATAACCTCCGATATTCATCTGAAAGCACAATGGGCCTACGAAAAAATGCTGTTTTTTCCGAAGCTATGCTAATTCTATCACATCTCTTGCCTATAGTCAATAAAAATAATAAAAATCCCCTCTTCACGTCTCGGATTTTTACGTCCGAAAGGCTCAGAGGGAATTTTTATTTTAAGTTATGTTTTCAGCTTTAAAAGCAGTTTGCGTTTAGAAAATTACTTTCCGAGGATTTCAAGAACACCCTTGGTGCAAACGTAAACTACAGTGTCCTCAACGTAAACCTCACAAGCAATAACTGCCTGCTCGGTGTCAAACATCGCAAAAAGAGCATCGTATGCAAGCTTTGCAGCCTCAACACTCTCGAAATAGTAAGCGCTGATCATTTCCACACTGTTTATGCTGCCGACAGAAACTCTTGTAGCGTTTACGGTAGCAACAAGTCCGTCAAATTCAGGCTCGGTTTCTTCATCCTTTATGGTGAAATTGTTTTCCTTAAGAAGAAGCGCAAGGTCTTCGGGATCGGAAGGAATTCCCTCTTCGATGATAACAATGTTCTCGGGAAGCTTGATTTCAACAGCATTTGCGGAAAGGTCGTAAAGCTTGAAGGTAGTCTTCATCTTCATAACCATAGTTCCGTTAGCGCCGGGTGCGCCTGCAGGCATAACAACCTTAACGTCTACGTTATACTCGCCCTCGATAGTTGAGATGTTGTATCCGTCAGCAAAGTTAACGGTGATCTTATCGTTGAGCGCATTAACGGTAACGGTAGCGGCATACTGCTTGATAAGAGGTACTATCTGCATATCGGGATAGAACTGGGTGTTAACCTGTGTCAAGGTAAGAGGAAGGAAGGCTTCTACCATTCCGAATACCTGCTCGATCATTGCGTCAGCATCGGGTGCTGCGGGAGTTTCGGGCTGAACGGTTTCGGTATCAGAGGTAGCCTCGGGATTCTGTCCGACTTCTTCGTTTCCGGGAACCTTTTCTACTTCGCCATCTCCGGGAGGTGTTGCCATAGCAAACATAGAGATAAGGGTGATAAGCTCAACGTTTCCTGCCTCAACGCCTTCTGCGATGGGAGTCTTGAGAAGCTGCGCAAAGTTAACAGACTGAATCTGGGTAATAATAGCGGTTACCTCAGCTTCATCAGTCGTTCCCTGAATCTTCAGAAGATTCTTGGTGAGCTGAACGAAGTCTTCGTTAGTAACAATGGTATTGTACATTCCCTGAAGGGTGGTTTCATAGTTCTCGGTGAGCCAAGCATCGATTTCAGCAACAGCCTCGTTTGCGGTAAGACCTGCAACACGCTTAACCTCAGTAAGAAGAGCGGTAACGGTGAGATCCTTGTTAACCAAAGCGAGAATGTCGTTTGCAAGTGCTTCTACAGTCTTGGTATCGGGATCAAGCGCTGCGATGTAAGCAAGAAGAGAATCAATAGCGGGCTTTGCATCGAAGGAAAGAGTTGCCTTATTACCGTCTACGGTAAAGGTTTCAACAAAGAGATCGCCAAGAGCCTTCTTAATAGCCGCAATATCATCGTCTGTGATAAGGTCTACGCCTTCAAAGAGCACTTCAAGCACAGAAGTAACCTGTTCAACATCAACCGCGGTAAGCTCTTCTGCATAGTAGCCTTCCTTTTCTTCCTCATAGATATAAGCTACGCCGTCTACAAGATAAAGAGCGGTGAATTCCTTCGCAGGACCGTACTCGCCGTCTGCAGTAGCTTTGGACTTAAGGCTAACGTCAACCTTTGCATTAACGCCGGTCTGAGTCTTGGAAACAACAACGGTAACCTTCACTGCGTCATCAGTATACATCGAATCAGCTGCGGCTGCGCCCTCAAGAGTCTGAGACATTATAGCATAAGCTTCCATCTCAAGCTTTACTGAGGATGCTGCGTTAAGCTGTGCGATAACAGCAGCGGAAATAGTCTCGCCAAGCTTATCTGCGGGAATTGCGGGATTAGTTCCGGGATTCTCGGGATTAGTTCCGGGATTCTCGGGATTAGTTCCGGGATTCTCGGGATTAGTTCCGGGATTCTCAGGATTCTCGGGATTCTCGGGATTAGGCATATCCTCTTCACACTTATCGCACTTTCCATCGTTATTTTCATCAACGTGTTCTGTGCATTCGTCTTTTGACTCACCGCAAGCGGTAAGAGAAAGTGTGAACGAGAAAACGAGTGTGAGAACAAGTAAAAGGGCCAATAATTTTTTCATCTTTTTTCTCCTTATGAATGAATTTGCTTAAAGACATATGTCTTTAATTTGATTATACTCGAATACTGCCGATTTGTCAATTAGCAATTTCGACCAATTTTTTTGTGCACATTTTAATATACAGCACAGGGGGCTAAATATTTAAAATAAGCTCTTCGGAATTTCATTGTTTAAGAGTGTTTTTTGTTACTTTTCGAAGTTTCTTTTCCTCTGATTTCATTTCTGACGTGGCAGAGAAGAATTATACCGAGTATCACGGCAAGGAAATTAACGCCCGTAAAATTCACCCAGATTCCGTCAAGTCCAAGGCTCCAGAGAGCGCCAAGAATAATGACAGGAAAAACAAGCGCTGTCATAAC